>NZ_JAOWCH010000004.1:0-269 GCF_030337065.1 Citrobacter sp. Cb004
AGTAAAGGATGGTGGAGCTATGCGGGATCGAACCGCAGACCTCCTGCGTGCAAGGCAGGCGCTCTCCCAGCTGAGCTATAACCCCATCGTAAATGCTAATCTCTGTACCCTAATTCGTTTCCGGGCAAGGCGCGGTGGTGCGAAGCATACTGAAGTATGCGAGCATCGCCGTAACACAGCACGGAGGCGAATTTGGTAGGCCTGAGTGGACTTGAACCACCGACCTCACCCTTATCAGGGGTGCGCTCTAACCACCTGAGCTACAAGCC
>NZ_JAOWCH010000005.1:0-968 GCF_030337065.1 Citrobacter sp. Cb004
TTTGCTGGCACTGGAAGCGCGAAAGTCGCCCTTACTGAAGCCATAAAAAAGCTTGTCGAATGTCTCAGGGCGTGAAGCGGGCCTTATATACACATCCCCATTAACTTGAGTATGCTCCTCTGTGACTTTGTTTCGAAAATGATGTCGCTGATGTGTTTCATTCCCTGCTTTTTATAGAATTTTTGAGCACGTTCATTTTGTTCAAGAACCTCCAGCCATAAATATTTTTTCCCCTGACTTCGGGCAAGATCTATGACTTTATTAAACATTAGTTGACCGTAATGCTGATTCGTTTTGGTTGGGGCAAGGTAGAGTTTATTAAGTAAAACACCGCTGATGTCTGTATTCGGGATAGTTGCTTGCCATGTCAGCTTCACAAAACCAATCGGCTCCTCGATTTCAACTATATACCAGCTAATGTTTTTATCATTAATACTCTGCTCAATAACAGGAAGTGAATATTCACCCTCCAAATAATTATCAAATTCTGATTCTGACTTCCACATATGCTTAAAGTGCGCAGTATAGAAGCGGTAGCCAAGCTCATTTAGTAATCCCGAATCGGCTAATGTTGCTTGTCGTATGATTAAAGACATGGGATAGGCCCTTACTTTATGAGAGAAAAATGATATTAAATTTGTAATATATACGGCCTGTTAAGTCTACATGTCCGTTGTGACTGTCTTACCCTCAAACTTTGAATACGAAATCTAAGGTCTCAAGTTGGTGGAGCTCGACCATTAAGTTATTTTTTATCGATGTTAGCTTCTGGCTCGAAGCAGACAGGCCAACTGATTGCCTGGTCTGCTTTGAGCAAAAATGAAAAGACATCTTCCGAACTTGCGGCTGTTCATTCAGGATTTTACAAACAAGCTCATTATTCCCACGGCCAGGGCGCTATAGAAAAGCAACTGATACAGATTCGTCGGCACGTCTGTCCATTTTCTAACGATGCCCAGCGCGACCAC
>NZ_JAOWCH010000006.1:0-1693 GCF_030337065.1 Citrobacter sp. Cb004
TGTATGCCGGATCAAAATCGAATTGTGACCAGTCCAGTGCGCTTTGCTCAAGGTCTGTCAGGCTTAACGCAGTGACAGGAACGGCCTTGTCCCGCAGCATATTTTTAGCTTCCTCCGTCCAGTTATCCGTAGAGGCAACGATATAGCGGAGCGTAAAATACGTTTTATCGGAGGCAGCCAGAAAACTATCAATATCCTTTTTGGCGATTTTAGTCTGATTGTAGTTTTTGCACTGGATAGCATGAAACTCCCCCGTTTTGGTTACGGCGACCAAATCAATGCCATCATCTTTTTTCTTCGTGATCCCAACGGTTTCACCGTACTGAGAAACCCATCCGCCATAGCTCAGCACGTCACTGTACAGCTCGGCATATTTAGGTTCATGGAGGAAATACTGCACACAAAGGTTTTCAAAGGTTGTACCTTTGTCCCGCTGTGTTGGTGAAGCCTGTTCAATTTTTGTCAGCAATGCAGAAAGTGCATTCATCGTTGATATCCTTAATGTCCTTTATTTGCTGGGGTTATCAGATCCCCCCGACACGTTTAATTAATGCTTTCTCCGCCGGAGATCGACGCACAGCGTTCTGTGCTCTATGATGTTATTTCTTAATAATCATCCAGGTATTCTCTTTATCACCATACGTAGTGCGAGTGTCCACCTTAACGCAGGGCTTTCCGTCACAGCGCGATATGTCAGCCAGCGGGGCTTTCTTTTGCCAGACCGCTTCCATCCTCTGCATTTCAGCAATCTGGCTATACCCGTCATTCATAAACCACGTAAATGCCGTCACGCAGGAAGCCAGGACGAAGAATATCGTCAGTACAAGATAAATCGCGGATTTCCACGTATAGCGTGACATCTCACGACGCATTTCATGGATCATCGCTTTCGCCGTATCGGCAGCCTGATTCAGCGCTTCTGTCGCCGGTTTCTGCTGTGCTAATCCGGCTTGTTTCAGTTCTTTCTCAACCTGAGTGAGCGCGGAACTCACCGATTTCCTGACGGTGTCAGTCATATTACCGGACGCGCTGTCCAGCTCACGAATGACCCTGCTCAGCGTTTCACTTTGCTGCTGTAATTGTGATGAGGCGGCCTGAAACTGTTCTGTCAGAGAAGTAACACGCTTTTCCAGCGCCTGATGATGCCCGATAAGGGCGGCAATTTGTTTAATTTCGTCGCTCATACAAAATCCTGTCTATCGTGAGAATGACCAGCCTTTATCCGGCTTCTGTCGTATCTGTTCGGCGAGTCGCTGTCGTTCTTTCTCCTGCTGACGCTGTTTTTCCGCCAGACGTTCGCGCTCTCTCTGCCTTTCCATCTCCTGATGTATCCCCTGGAACTCCGCCATCGCATCGTTAACAAGGGACTGAAGATCGATTTCTTCCTGTATATCCTTCATGGCATCACTGACCAGTGCGTTCAGCTTGTCAGGCTCTTTTTCAAAATCAAACGTTCTGCCGGAATGGGATTCCTGCTCAGGCTCTGACTTCAGCTCCTGTTTTAGCGTCAGAGTATCCCTCTCGCTGAGGGCTTCCCGTAACGAGGTAGTCACGTCAATTACGCTGTCACGTTCATCACGGGACTGCTGCACCTGCCTTTCAGCCTCCCTGCGCTCAAGAATGGCCTGTAGCTGCTCAGTATCGAATCGCTGAACCTGACCCGCGCCCAGATGCCGCTCAGGCTCACGGTCAA
>NZ_JAOWCH010000007.1:0-299 GCF_030337065.1 Citrobacter sp. Cb004
TCAGTTGGTAGAGCACGACCTTGCCAAGGTCGGGGTCGCGAGTTCGAGTCTCGTTTCCCGCTCCAAAATTTGAAAGTGCTGGTAAAGCACAGACCACCAATCGCAGAATTTCGAATTGCGACAAGGCGGCAACTGAATGAGTCCTTAGGAGCTTACTAAAGTAAGTGACTTAGGCGAATGAAGGCAGCCAACGCAGTAGCGGTTCGAAAGACGAAGATTAAGCGGGAATAGCTCAGTTGGTAGAGCACGACCTTGCCAAGGTCGGGGTCGCGAGTTCGAGTCTCGTTTCCCGCTCCAAA
>NZ_JAOWCH010000008.1:0-211 GCF_030337065.1 Citrobacter sp. Cb004
CTCAGAAGTGAAACGCCGTAGCGCCGATGGTAGTGTGGGGTCTCCCCATGCGAGAGTAGGGAACTGCCAGGCATCAAATTGCAGTAAACCGGGATGAATAATCCGGGTAGTGACAAAGAAATTCGGTGGAGCGGTAGTTCAGTTGGTTAGAATACCTGCCTGTCACGCAGGGGGTCGCGGGTTCGAGTCCCGTCCGTTCCGCCACTTATTA
>NZ_JAOWCH010000009.1:0-367 GCF_030337065.1 Citrobacter sp. Cb004
TCTCAGATTTTTTCGTCTGCCGTTTGGTTTTCTTCACCACTTTATCGGCTACCGCGATCACTTCCATTCTGCCGGTATCTTTACCGTTAAACTCCAGCTTGTTGATCATGGCATCAAAGCGGTCATCATGCGCCCTGAGTGCATTCAGCACCTGCCAGACAACACGGTAAGCCTGATTATTGTTCAACGCATTCTCCGGCTCTTCTCCGGCGGGAATGACAACCGGCAGAATGACGTAGCCCAGCTCCTTACCTTCAGCACGCCGCATCACACGTCCGACAGACTGCACCACATCCACCTGAGAGCTTCTCGGCGTTAAAAACAACACCGCATCCAGAGAAGGCACATCCACGCCTTCAGATAAACA
>NZ_JAOWCH010000010.1:0-522 GCF_030337065.1 Citrobacter sp. Cb004
AATTATCAAAACCTGCCCGACAAAGAACCAGAGGTGGTGGGCTATAAGGGATGGACCCGGATGCGCTGTGACCTGGATGCGGGAAAATAATCTGCAATGGGATATGCCTGAGTCGCTTAACGTTTAAGGACAAATAATGAAAATGAGTAGTATGTTAAAAATAATAATCGGAGCAATCTCGCTATGCGCCGTCTCTGCCTGTACAAAATCACCCTCACAGATTATTTATCGGTTTGATGATAATCGTTATCTGGAACTGATCGGATATGATTGTGAAGGATATGTTGTTTATCATGATATAAAAAGAAATATTCATAAGTCAATTTATAGCAACCCAATATACATGGTATTTACGGGAGAATATATTCATCCTTCAGAACAGTATATTCTGGTGCCTGAATGGGAACCTGGGGCATATAAAATATCTAAAGACTATGGGCAAACATGGCAGGTCGCATCTTATATGTCCCCATTTCAGGGGCAAGAGAGAAATTCAGAGGGGAATATGGTCGACAGACCGGA
>NZ_JAOWCH010000011.1:0-281 GCF_030337065.1 Citrobacter sp. Cb004
CTCAGAAGTGAAACGCCGTAGCGCCGATGGTAGTGTGGGGTCTCCCCATGCGAGAGTAGGGAACTGCCAGGCATCAAATTTAGTGTGCTGATATGGCTCAGTTGGTAGAGCGCACCCTTGGTAAGGGTGAGGTCCCCAGTTCGACTCTGGGTATCAGCACCAATTTTTCGGTTAAAGTTTGGCACTTAGAAAAGAATTTGTCTGGCGGCTGTAGCGCGGTGGTCCCACCTGACCCCATGCCGAACTCAGAAGTGAAACGCCGTAGCGCCGATGGTAGTGTG
>NZ_JAOWCH010000012.1:0-245 GCF_030337065.1 Citrobacter sp. Cb004
ACAGCAAAACTGTTGTTTCATGGTCTGCGAGATAATCGCGAGCACCAGGGAGGATAACGTTGCTTCAGCAACGGCCCACAAGGCGAGGCGCAGCCGATTAATCCTCCCGGATGCACCATCTTACTTGATAGCGCTTTAGCAGCGACATCAAGTCTGCAGTAAAGCAAGTTTCCCTGATGCATCCGTAGCTCAGCTGGATAGAGTACTCGGCTACGAACCGAGCGGTCGGAGGTTCGAATCCTCCC
>NZ_JAOWCH010000013.1:0-318 GCF_030337065.1 Citrobacter sp. Cb004
GCATCCAGGTCACAGCGCATCCGGGTCCATCCCTTATAGCCCACCACCTCTGGTTCTTTGTCGGGCAGGTTTTGATAATTTGCCTTATAACCCTCCGTTAAATGGGCTAAAGCAGTTTTCATAAAAACGACTGTCCCCCAGGCTCGTCCAGGAAACTCAGGACTGGTATGACCGTCCACATACTCGCCATTGGATTTATGTTTGCCTGGTTTATAGAGATAATACGTGTCATCAAAGTATTTATAATCTATACCCGGCCCGCCGGGTTTTAGACGCGGATCGTCAAAAGGGTATGAACTCATATACAAATGATTCTGC
>NZ_JAOWCH010000014.1:0-311 GCF_030337065.1 Citrobacter sp. Cb004
AGATTGTGGGTTGCTGGAAAGCACTGGCAAAGCAGGGACTGGCGGGGGCAGATGGCGTTCACCCTGATGCGATGAAACGGGCTGTTGCGTTCTGTCAGGTGATAGAAAAAGACTTTCGCGGAAAGACGCATAAGGTCAGTTCTAAACTGATCACGGAAATGTTCGGAGCAGTGGTTGAGGCTTATCAGGCATCCGAGATCGAACTTCTCAGGGAAACCGCACCGGATAAGGCGATTGACCCATCATTAAAACTTCAGTGTCAGGTGAAGCACGTTGACGGCAGCATGAATGCCACTGAGAAAAAATCCAAA
>NZ_JAOWCH010000015.1:0-318 GCF_030337065.1 Citrobacter sp. Cb004
GCAGAATCATTTGTATATGAGTTCATACCCTTTTGACGATCCGCGTCTAAAACCCGGCGGGCCGGGTATAGATTATAAATTCTTTGATGACACGTATTATCTCTACAGGCCAGGCAAGCATAAATCCAATGGCGAGTATGTGGATGCCCACATCAGACCTGAATCTCCAGGGTATGCGTGGGGTACGGTTATTTTTATGAAAAAAGGACTGAATAATCTTGTTGAGTCAGAAAAATCGAATTATCAAAACCTGCCCGACAAAGAACCAGAGGTGGTGGGCTATAAGGGATGGACCCGGATGCGCTGTGACCTGGATGC
>NZ_JAOWCH010000016.1:0-486 GCF_030337065.1 Citrobacter sp. Cb004
AGCGCTATTAGTGATTTTGGGTTAGATTACTTCAATGATTTTTATGCTACTAATATTATTAGTAAAGAAGATATTTTTTATTATGTTTATGGACTATTAAGCAGTAGGGATTATTTGTCTCGTTATGCTGATAATTTAGCTAAAGAGTTACCGCGCATCCCTCGAGTAAAAAAACTAGAAGATTTTTGGTCATTTTCTAAGGCAGGTCGTGAACTTGCTGAGTTGCATGTAAACTACGAAACAGTTGAGCCCTACAAAGCTGATATTGATACAGGCTCCCTGAGCTATTCCCAGTTAGGCAAGGACGATTTTTATGTTGAGAAGATGAAGTTCGCCAAAAAAGGTGAAAAAGATACAGTCATCTATAACAATAAAATTCGCATAAAAAACATTCCAACTGAAGCCTATGACTACGTTGTGAATGGCAAGCCAGCTCTTGAATGGGTGATGGAGCGGCAAGGTGTCTCTACTCATAAAGATAGCGGT
>NZ_JAOWCH010000017.1:0-882 GCF_030337065.1 Citrobacter sp. Cb004
TGTAGTGGGATTTGACCTCCTCTGCCATCACTGAGCATAATCATTCCGTTAGCATTCAGGAGGTAAACAGCATGAATAAAAGCGAAAAACAGGAACAATGGGCAGCAGAAAGAGTGCAGTATATTCGCGGCTTAAAGTCGCCGAATGAGCAACAGAAACTTATGCTGATACTGACGGATAAAGCAGATAAAACAGCACAGGATATCAAAACGCTGTCCCTGCTGATGAAGGCTGAACAGGCAGCAGAGAAAGCGCAGGAAGCCAGAGCGAAAGTCATGAACCTGATACAGGCAGAAAAGCGAGCCGAAGCCAGAGCCGCCCGTAAAGCCCGTGACCATGCTCTGTACCAGTCTGCCGGATTGCTTATCCTGGCGGGTCTGGTTGACAGTAAGACGGGTAAGCCTGTTGATGATACCGCTGCCTTACTGGGTGCATTAGCCAGTCTGAATGACCTGTCACGGGATAATCCGAAGTGGTCAGACTGGAAAATCAGAGGGCAGGAACTGCTGAACAGCAAAAAGTCAGATAGCACCACATAGCAGACCCGCCATAAAACGCCCTGAGAAGCCCGTGACGGGCTTTTCTTGTATTATGGGTAGTTTCCTTGCATGAATCCATAAAAGGCGCCTGTAGTGCCATTTACCCCCATTCCCTGCCAGAGCCGTGAGCGAAGCGAACTGATTTTCACAGAGATAACAGCGATTCAGGTGCCGGACGGTCGGAGACAAAAGGAATGTTCAGCGGGTTGCCCGAGCTTGCGAGGGTGCTATCTCAGTGTTTTTGGGGGTTAAGGTCTGTTTTGAAGAGAAGCAAACAGCGTTTGCGACATCCTTTTATCATATCGCTCAAGTGACTCAGGCGTGCAGTTATCCACAAGGCTGG
>NZ_JAOWCH010000018.1:0-228 GCF_030337065.1 Citrobacter sp. Cb004
CAGCCGGGTAATGATAAACCACGTCTGTTTCGTCTGGTCGATGCAGAAGGTTTGATCAACCGCATGGGGTTTAATAACCTGGGGGTTGATAACCTGGTTGAGAACGTTAAAAAATCGCATTTTGACGGTATTCTGGGGATTAATATTGGGGTGATGCTGCCAACTTACTGATTTAGTGTATGATGGTGTTTTTGAGGTGCTCCAGTGGCTTCTGTTTCTATCAGCTGT
>NZ_JAOWCH010000019.1:0-571 GCF_030337065.1 Citrobacter sp. Cb004
TGTATTTAATGAATCTCTTTAGGTGAAATAGCAATGGGATTATATATTTACTAAATACTAAAGTTACTTCTTGTGTTTCCCTATTGAACTCTGCATATTCAGCCCAATTAAAAACACGCATAGATACAGCACCTGTTGGATATATTAACTCAATAGACCGCTTAAATAATTCTCGTGTTGATGTATTTAAGCGTCCCCACGCATTCTCATAACTTATCCCCATAAATGAAGCATATTCTGAGCATGAAAATTTAACCGTTCGTTCAGTTTCATCTGGTGTTTCTAATGTGGGGTTTAGCTTTGCAACACAAAACAGGATTAGTTTCGTTTCGTGCTCTGTTAGGTCATAACGACTAACCGCAAGCTCATTTGCTTTGAATACTACCAATTCAGCCATGACTAAAACCATTGGTTGTGATTTTAAATTAACATAACCTTTCGTATTGGTTATGTCAATTCCACTGGCATAACCTTTTGCGTGGTTGTGTGGATTACCTAATTTTCACTTAACCTTTGGGAGGGAAATACTAATTTTTGCTTAACCTTTCCTAATTTTTGCTTAACCTTTCCT
>NZ_JAOWCH010000020.1:0-719 GCF_030337065.1 Citrobacter sp. Cb004
TGGGAAACCTTGCCCACCAGAGTGCTGCATATTTAAGTCTGGTATTTCTCTTGTCATTATAGCGGAGAAATCCTTTCCACTATTACCACTCCCACTCATGTAAATAAGAAAGTTATCAGCATCTTTTGTTGGGAAAATTTGAGGGATCTGACCAACACGATGAATCAAACCACTACCGAAGTAAAGCCACTGCTTTTGATATGGACGATATACTGATTTACGCATACATGATGCATCAAAAGTTAACTTTGACATTTTTTGATGACTGGATATCAAGCTACTTGTCCAACTAATCTTTGTTGGATCCATTTTGTCTGAAATATCAGTCCCTAAGGAAGAGTTATAAAAGCTTAATAGGCCTTTTACGTTCTCAGTCAATTTTGTTTTGCTACTTTGATAAACCCATGCATCACGGCCTGATTCAGCACCTCTGGAATAATTAAGAAAGAGAACATGCCCATCCTTAGACTTTTTATTACCAATCTCAATAAAGTTATAAAAACTATCATCTCGCTGATTCAGCCAGTCGTTGTACGTATCGGGTATGATTTTCTGCCAACCATGTGATTTTTCAATGCCGTTAATACTTGAGAATTCGGAAATTGTCTCCAGCTTTTCTTCTTTTGTCAGGTAATCACCAATATCATGAAAATAAATCTGACCCGTCTGTGTTGCTACCGGATTTTTTACCAGAATAGCAATTACAATCGGCGTTCTTG
>NZ_JAOWCH010000021.1:0-229 GCF_030337065.1 Citrobacter sp. Cb004
AGGTCGCACCTGTGGTCCGGTGAGCTTCATCACAAATGATGAAATCAAATGCAGGAAAACCCAGCTTTTGCGCCTGATGGATGACCTCAACAGAGTGGTAGGTAGAAAACACCACGTTCATATAAGGCGGCTTATCACTGCCGAAAATATCCGGCTGATTAAACGCTTTGACGAGGCTGCTAGCATTCGTGGTCGCCGGATATTTCAGGTCGCTGATACCGACAACAAC
>NZ_JAOWCH010000022.1:0-255 GCF_030337065.1 Citrobacter sp. Cb004
ACAGCAAAACTGTTGTTTCATGGTCTGCGAGATAATCGCGAGCACCAGGGAGGATAACGTTGCTTCAGCAACGGCCCACAGGGCGAGGCGCAGCCGAGTAATCCTCCCGGATGCACCATCTCTTACTTGATATCGCTCATTACGATATCAATATCGGCAGTAAAGCAAGTTTCCCGATGCATCCGTAGCTCAGCTGGATAGAGTACTCGGCTACGAACCGAGCGGTCGGAGGTTCGAATCCTCCCGGATGCACCA
>NZ_JAOWCH010000023.1:0-152899 GCF_030337065.1 Citrobacter sp. Cb004
CCATGCCGAACTCAGAAGTGAAACGCCGTAGCGCCGATGGTAGTGTGGGGTCTCCCCATGCGAGAGTAGGGAACTGCCAGACATCAAATAAAAACAAAAGGCCCAGTCGAAAGACCGGGCCTTTTGTTTTATCTGTTAAACGCCGGGCTGTATCCGGCGCATGACTTTAATGAATAACCTGCGACAAAAACGCACGAGTGCGTTCAGATTTGGGGTGAGCAAAAAACTCATCCGGTGCTGCCTGTTCAACAATCTCGCCAAGATCCATAAAGATCACCCGGTCGGCCACTGTACGGGCAAAGCCCATTTCATGGGTAACACACAGCATGGTCATGCCTGATTGTGCCAGACCTATCATGGTATCAAGCACTTCTTTTACCATTTCAGGATCCAACGCTGATGTGGGTTCATCGAATAACATGATTTTGGGTTTCATGCACAGTGAGCGTGCAATGGCTACGCGCTGTTGCTGCCCACCAGAGATTTGCCCAGGATATTTATGCGCATGTTCAGCAATGCGAACTCGCTCAAGGTAGTGCATTGCCAGAGCTTCAGCCTCTTTTTTTGGCATCTTTTGCACCCAGATCGGTGCCAGCGTGCAGTTTTGCAGGACCGTCAAATGAGGAAAGAGATTAAAGTGCTGAAAAACCATGCCAACTTCTTGTCTGACGCGCTCAATATTGCGGATATCTTCATTGAGTTCGATCCCATCCACCACAATACGTCCTTGCTGATGCTCTTCAAGATGGTTGATACAGCGGATAGTTGTCGATTTACCCGAACCGGAAGGTCCGCATAATACGATGCGTTCTCCCTGCTTTACCTTCAGGTTGATGTTTTTCAGGACGTGAAACTGTCCGTACCATTTGTTGACGTTTTCCAGCGTAATCATCGCGTCGGTAGACGGCATTAATAATTGGCTCATAAATTCCTCAGTGCGGTGTACGCCCGGTGTTAAAACGTTTTTCCAGATGTTGGCTGTAACGCGACATGCTAAAACAGAAGATCCAGTAAATCAGTGCAGCGAAAACATATCCTTCCGTCGACATACCCAACCATGCAGGGTCCACAGTTGCCTGCTGCACGCTACTGAAGAGATCAAACAGGCCGATGATGATGACCAGACTGGTATCCTTAAACAGGGCGATAATCGTGTTAACCAGACCCGGAATAACCAGCTTGAGGGCTTGCGGAAGAATGACCAGCCCTTGCGTTTTCCAGTACCCTAACGCCAGTGATTCAGCGGCTTCATACTGACCTTTTGGTAGGGCCTGTAACCCTCCGCGAACCACTTCTGCGACATACGCCGACTGGAAAAGAATCACGCCGACCAGCGCCCGGATAAGTTTGTCGATACTGGTCCCTTCGGACATAAACAGAGGAAGCATGACCGAGGACATAAAAAGGACGGTAATCAACGGTACACCGCGCCAGAACTCAATGAAAATGACGGATAAAATCCGCACTACTGGCATATGAGACCGGCGTCCAAGCGCCAGTAAAATACCCCACGGAAGCGCGCCCGCAATCCCCACGGATGCAATGATAAGCGTCAGTGTTAATCCGCCCCACTGTCGGGTTTCTACGCGCTCAAGTCCGAAAAAACCACCGTACATCAACCACCAGACCACCACGGGATAAACGACGGCCCAGACGGCGATATAGCGGCCACGGTGAGGAATAGATTTCCAGAACATAGGGACGATAGAGGCCAGGCCAATGATCAGGGCCAGATTTACGCGCCAGCGCTGATCGTGGGGATAAAGTCCATACATGAATTGCCCAAAGCGTTCATGAATGAACACCCAGCAAGCCCCTGCTTTGGTGCAGTCTGCGCGGGTTGAACCGACCCAGTTGGCCTGAAAGAATACCCAGTTCAGCAGTGGCGGAAGAAATGACCAAATCAGCCAAATGCACAGCAGCGTGAGCAGGCTATTTGACCAACTGGAGAACAGGTTTTTACGCACCCAGAGTAGACTGCGGCTTGCCGGGTTACTGTTCTGACGCGAGGGGTGAGACAGCAGTGCTTTTGTCATCATGGCTCCTTAGCGCTCAATCAGTGCAATATGGCGGTTATAAATATTCATCAGCAGAGAAATGCTCAGGCTGATGATCAGGTACACCGACATCGTGATAGCAATAGTTTCAATGGCTTGCCCTGTTTGATTGAGTACCGTGCCGGCAAACAGTGAAACCATATCCGGATAGCCAATAGCGGCCGCAAGTGAGGAGTTTTTGACGATATTCAGATACTGGCTGGTTAATGGGGGAATGATGACGCGCAGCGCCTGTGGGATGATCACCTGGCGCAGTGTCACCGGATTTGGCAGACCCAGCGAGCGTGCTGCTTCATGTTGGCCATAAGGAACGGCCTGTATTCCCGCTCGAATAATTTCTGCTATAAACGCCGAGGTATACACTGAAAGCGCCAGCGTCAGGGCAGCCAGTTCGGGAATAAGCACCATACCGCCACGGAAGTTAAAACCGCGAAGGGCGGGGATATCCCAGTGAAGCGCTGCGCCAAACAGCCACTGTGAGATCATCGGTAAAAGCACGATCAGCGCCAGAGTCGTGGGCCAGGTCCGGCGTAGCTGACCGGTTTTAGTCTGGTGCATTCTGTTGTAGCGAAATAGCCCGATAGCGACGACGATTGTGATAATTACAGCGCAGCAAAAGGCAAAAAATCCTTCTCCTATTTGCGGTGCCGGAATATAGAGTCCCCGGTTACTCAGAAACATCAAGTCCAGCGCGTTAACGGCCTGACGTGGGCCGGGCAGGTTACGTAATACGGCGAAATACCAAAAGAAGATCTGCAGCAGCGGCGGTATATTGCGGAACGTTTCGATGTAGATCGTCGAGAGCTTTCGTAATAACCAGTTATCTGACAGGCGTGCCAGTCCGAGAAAGAAACCGAGAATTGATGCGAAAACAATGCACAGTGCAGAAACTAATAGCGTATTGAGCAGGCCAACGATAAAGACACGGCCATACGTATCGCCTTGCTCGTAATCGATCAGATGCTGGACAATACCAAATCCGGCGCTGCGATCGAGAAAAGAGAATCCCGAGGTAATACCGCTATTATTCAGGTTATTTATCGTGTTATGGATGAGATAGACCGCAATGCTGATGACCGCAATGACGGCAAGTATTTGAAATAACCAGGCGCGGACCGCAGGGTTAGAAAAGGATAACGATCCTTTTACGATTGAGCGGCGATGGAACATAAGAAAACCTCGGTAACTATGGCTCTGGACTGAGCGCCGCAGTCGCGGCGCCCGTTACATCACTACGCATTAGCGCACCGGTGGCGCATATTGAATGCCACCGTTATTCCAGAGGTTGTTCTGTCCACGTTTGATCTTCAGTGGGCTTTCCGATCCCACGTTACGCTCAAAGATCTCCGAGTAGTTACCTACCTGCTTGATAATGTTGTAAGCCCATTTGTTATCAAGCTTCAGATCCTTGCCATAATCCCCTTCTTTGCCTAACAGGTGTGCCATATCCGGCGTTGCAGGATTAGCCGCTTTTTCATCGACGTTTTTCGAGTTAACGCCCATTTCTTCCGCATTCAGCATGGCGAACAGCGTCCAGCGAACAATGGAGAACCACTCATCGTCTCCACGACGTACAACAGGTCCCAGCGGTTCTTTAGAAATAACTTCTGGCAGGACAATCCACTCCGCAGGATTACTCAGCTTGATTCGCAGGGCGTACAACTGAGACTGGTCGGAAGCCAGCGTGTCGCAGCGTCCAGATTCCAGAGCTTTAGCTGATTCATCCGAGCGGTCAAAGGTGACAGGGGTGTACTTCATGTTGTTGGCTTTAAAGTAGTCAGCCACGTTCAGTTCGGTATCTGTTCCTGCCTGGATACAAACCGTTGCGCCATCCAGCTCTTTAGCACTCTTAAGACCCGCTTTATTGTGGGTAAGAAAACCAATGCCGTCGTAATACGTTACGCCAGTGAAAGACATTCCCATTCCTGCGTCACGAGAGGAGGTCCAGGTGGTATTACGAGAGAGCATGTCGACTTCACCTGATTGTAGTGCGGTAAAGCGTTCCTTGGCGGTGAGCGGGGTATATTTTACTTTGCTATCATCGCCAAATACGGCGGAGGCAACGCCACGACATACGTCGACATCAATACCTGAGAACTTACCGCTTGCATCGGCATAAGAAAAGCCAGGCAACCCGTCACTGATCCCACACTGCACAAAACCTTTTTTCTTTACGGCATCAAGAGTTGCGCCGGCATGTGCCTGATTTGCAACCGCAAGCAGCACGCCGGCCGCTGCCAGGCTGGCTATTATCATCTTTTTCATAGAGCATCCTGTGTGGAGGAATTATTGTTATGGAAACGTTCTGAAAACGTCTTTTACCTGTCTGTGGCTATGGCCATACTCTTTTAAGCAAAGGTAGTGCCAGGTTTTTGCGCACGATTATTCGACGCAATATCCAGAGTGTAGACAGGAAAAAATAAATGCAGCGCCCTGAAGTGGTGCAAAATTGAAACGTAAGCCACATTTCGGCGCAAAAAATTTAAAAATCAAACCGGACGCGTGATAACGATTTCGTACGTTAATATTGATGACGTGAGAATAATGAAAAGAAAGCGCGCTGTTACGAAGAACTGAAAAAATGCTAATTTCAAATCGTGGGTATGTGAGGAAAATCTATAATAATTTTATTATACGTTGAGTGCTATATACCAACGTTTTGTCTTATATGAAGATTTAATTCTTATTGCAAAAAGCGCGGTACCCACCGCGCTTTTAAGAAGATTTATTTGGTCAGGGCGACTATCCCAAGCGTCAGCCCGGCAACGGCTGCTGCGCCACCGGCGATGGCACCGGCTGTTTCCCAGTTATCCTGCGTGGTGCCTTTCATACAGGTATTGGTATGAACCAGGCGTCCCTGATCGTCGTATACAGGTACGCAAGGAGAATCGTGTGCACAGCCGGCCAGGAATGCGGTAAGCAATGCAACGGATATTAATCTTTTCATGGTGTTACCTCAAAAATAAGCGTTTCGCTAATTGAGCAAAGACAAACGCTAAGCCATCTGCGAACTCGGCGATTATTTTACCACTTCTTAAAAAAAGACTGACATGAGGAATAATCTCAATTCATGTGGATTGTAAAAATAATGGATAAAAAGAAAGGTGACTGGCGAGTTTTTCAGGAAGGGTTTATTAGAAATAAATGGCTATCTTATTAATAAATAAAGAGGGCCATCTTAGGTGAAAAAGGCGTCCGAAGACGCCTTTATTTTACAAATTAATTGTTGCGCCGACTAAAACGCCGTCTGACGACAACGAAGAAGACGGGGACGAAGAAGATTGCCAACAATGTCGCGGTCAGCATGCCTCCCATTACGCCTGTTCCGACCGCATTCTGCGCCCCGCTACCTGCTCCGCGGCTGATAACAAGAGGCATAACCCCCAGAATAAACGCCAGGGATGTCATCAGGATTGGACGAAGACGCATGCGTGATGCCTCCAGTGTGGCTTCAATTAACCCTTTACCTTCTTTATCCATCAGATCTTTAGCAAACTCCACGATAAGGATAGCGTTTTTGGCGGAAAGACCGATGGTAGTCAGCAGACCTACCTGGAAGTAAACGTCGTTATTCAGACCGCGTATGGACGCCGCCAGAAGCGCACCGACCACGCCAAGCGGTACAACCAACATGACTGAAAATGGAATAGACCAGCTCTCATACAATGCGGCGAGACACAGGAAGACAACGATTAACGAAATAGCGTATAACGCAGGTGCCTGATTGCCGGAGAGCCGTTCCTGATATGACATTCCCGTCCAGTCATAGCCGATACCGGTTGGCAGCTGTGCTGCCAGGTTTTCCATGAGCGCCATGGCTTCACCGGTGCTTCGACCCGGCGCGGCCTCTCCCAGTATTTCCATTGATGGCATACCGTTGTAACGCTCCAGGCGGGGTGAACCATAAATCCAATGCGACGAACTGAACGCAGAGAATGGCACCATTTCACCATTCCCACTACGTACGTAGAGATTGTTGATGTCGTTGGGTAACATACGGAACGGCGCGTCAGCCTGAACGTATACCTTTTTCACTCGGCCATGATCGATAAAATCGTTCACATAGGTGCCGCCAAGGGCCGTGGAAATCGTTTGGTTTATATCCGACAGACTTACGCCTAACGCCTGGGCTTTTTCCTGATCAATATCCAGCTTAAATTGCGGGGTATCTTCCAGACCGTTAGGGCGCACGCGCACCAGCAAATCTGGATGTTCTCTCACCATACCCAGCAACTGGTTCCGGGCTTTCGTCAGTTCTGTATGACCGAGGTTAGCCTGATCAATTAACTGAAAATCAAAGCCGGTCGCGGTACCCAGTTCAAGAATGGCAGGCATGTTGAACGGGAACACCAGTCCATCTTTAATCTGGCTGAACGCCCTGGTCGCACGTTCGACGATAGCCGTCACGCCGTTTTCATCGCCCGAACGCTCTTCCCATGGTTTGAGGCTAATAAAGACGATACCGGAGTTCTGTCCCTGGCCGCTAAAGCTGAAGCCATTAACGGTGAACACCGATTTTACGTTCGCTTTTTCCTGGTTCAGGTAGTAATTCTGAATCTGATCCAGCACCTGCTGTGTGCGCGTCTGTGTCGCACCGGCAGGAAGTTGCACCATTGTCATAAAGACCCCCTGATCCTCTTCGGGCAAGAAGGAGGTAGGGAGGCGTAAAAACAAAACAGCCATTCCGCCGACGATAAGAACATATAGCAACAAGTAGCGTCCGGTTTTGCGCAGAATACCGCTGATACTATTGCTGTAATGCCCGACGCTTTTATCGAACAGGGCGTTAAACCATCCGAAAAAACCGCCTTTCTTTTCAACATGTCCGGCGGAAACGGGTTTTAGCAGCGTTGCGCAAAGCGCTGGCGTAAGAATGAGGGCGACCAGAACAGAAAGCGCCATCGCTGAAACAATGGTCAGAGAGAACTGGCGGTAAATGGCGCCGGTCGAGCCGCCAAAGAACGCCATGGGGATAAATACCGCCGAGAGCACCATCGCGATCCCGACCAGTGCGCCCTGGATCTGGACCATGGATTTCTGCGTCGCCTCTTTGGGCGGCAGTTTCTCTTCCGCCATGACGCGTTCGACGTTTTCTACTACCACGATGGCGTCATCGACCAGCAGGCCGATGGCCAGCACCATTCCGAACATCGTTAGCGTGTTGATGGAGAATCCGAATGCGGCGAGGATCGCGAATGTTCCCAACAGTACGACAGGCACTGCGATAGTTGGAATCAGCGTGGCGCGCAGATTTTGCAGGAACAGGTACATCACCAGGAAGACGAGGATGATGGCTTCAAACAGCGTTTTCACCACCTCGTTAATCGAGATTTTTACAAATGGTGTAGTGTCATAGGGGTAAACCACTTGCAAACCTTGCGGGAAGAAAGGTTGTAACTCAGCCAGCTTTGCTTTGACGCCAGCGGCAGTATCCAGCGCGTTTGCACCGGTCGCCAGCTTAATGCCCAGGCCTGTTGCAGGCTGACCATTAATTTTCGTCACCATGTTATAGTTTTCGCCGCCGAGTTCGATGCGGGCTACATCTCTGAGGTGAACCATTGAGCCATCCTGGCCCACCTTCAGCGTTATGCGACCAAACTCTTCCGGCGTTTTCAGGCGTGTCTGAGCAATAATGGAGGCATTAAGTTGTTGACCCTGGACGGATGGCGCGCCTCCCAGTTGTCCTGCGGCAATCTGATTATTTTGCGTTCTCAGTTGATTGATAACGTCCAGCGGAGTCAACTGATATTTGTTCATTGCATTGCTGTCGAGCCAGATGCGCATTGCGTACTGTGCACCAAACATCTGGACATCGCCGACACCGGCTGTTCGGCTTATTGCGTCTTTAACGTTAGACGCCACATAGTCGGAAATATCATCCTGCGTCAGATTGTTATTATCGGAGACAAAACCCGCCACCATCAGGAAACCGCTGCTGGATTTCTCGACGCTGATTCCCTGCTGCTGTACTTCCTGAGGCAGTAAGGGCATCGCTAACTGTAATTTGTTTTGCACCTGGACCTGTGCGATATCCGGGTCAGTACCCGACTCGAAAGTCAGAGTAATGGTGACGCTCCCGGAGGAATCGCTGGTGGAGGACATATACATCAGGTTATCGATACCGTTCATATTCTGTTCGATAACCTGCGTAACCGTGTCTTGTACTGTCTGCGCATCCGCACCTGGGTAGGTGGCAGAAATAGCGACCGCAGGAGGTGCAATGGTCGGATACTGTGCAACGGGCAGTTGCATGATTGCCAGAGCCCCTGCCATCATCAGAATGATGGCCAGAACCCAGGCAAAAATAGGGCGATTGATAAAAAAGTTAGCCATGTCCGGTTACCTTATTGCGCAGTTTTTGCGGCTGGAGTTTCGGTATCGGTGGTTGCTTTAACCTTTACGCCGGGACGCGCTTTCTGCAATCCGCTGACGATAACCTTATCGCCAGGCTGTAAGCCCTCGCTGATTAACCACTTATCACCTATCGCCTGTGTAGCAACGACGGTGCGAGCCTCGACCTGACTCTTGTCATTGACAACCATCACCGTTGCATCGCTGCGTGGCGTACGCGTTACCCCTTGTTGGGGAACGAGAATGGCATTCGGCTGGACGCCTTCATCAATACGAGCACGCACAAACATGCCCGGCAGCAGCGTGTGCTGTGGGTTAGGGAATACGGCCCTGAGGGTGATGGATCCGGTACTTTCATCAACGGTGACATCAGAGAACTGCAACGCACCTTTCAGCGGGTACGACTGACCATTTTCCATCACCAGTTCGACGGTACTGCTGGCGCTGTCTTTATGCAGGCTCCCTTGCTCAACGGACTGTTTGAGGCGCATAAAGTCATTACTGGACTGTGTTACGTCGACGTAAATAGGATCAAGTTGTTGCACGGTAGCAAGCTCAGTTGCCTGGCCATTCGTGACTAATGCGCCTTCGGTGACGTTAGATTTACCGATACGTCCGCTAATGGGCGATGTCACTTTGGTGTAGGCCAGGTTGATACGAGCGCTTTCGACCGCCGCTTTTGCCGCGATAACGGAGGCATTGGCCTGGCGAGCATCAGCAATGGCCTGATCGTACTCTTGCTGGCTGATGTACTTAGTGCCAACCAGCGGGACATAACGTTTTACCGTTAAATGTGCGATAGCTGCTGCCGCTTCACTCTTTGCCAGTTCGCCTTTGGCGCTGTCGTAGTCGGCCTGGTAAGTCGCGGGATCGATCTGATAAAGCGACTGACCGGCTTCAACATCGCTTCCCTCGGTGAAATTCCGTTTAAGTACAATCCCGCTGACCTGAGGACGGACTTCAGCAATACGAAATGCTGTTGTGCGCCCTGGTAATTCGGTCGTCACGGCTAAAGGCGCCTTTTCGACGACATGGACAGTCACCTGCGGCTCTGCGGGGTGAGCTTGTGTTTCTCCCTGATCGTTACAACCGGCGAGTAATACAGCGGACATGATGATGAATGAGGGCAGGAGTGAAAACCTGGCATTTTTCGTCATTTCTATTCCTTAAAAAACCGAACGCTCGTTATTAACCGGGTAACGCAGAGGCGATAACGCGCACAAGTGAAAATAATGGTTGGCTATCCTACAAATTATTAGCTTGCGATGTAAGCAATACTTATTTATGGGCGCGATACACGGCACGTAAAAACAAAAAAGGATTAATCTTCGGTTGTTTCATTATGGTTTTAATAGTAATGCTATGATGCGCATAAATACATATTGAAATAAGTATTTGGTTGGTGAATATATTGGTGGTTGTTATTTGTTTTGTTTATTCGTGTGCAATGTCCATAATTAACTGTTTTAGAACTCGTCTAAATAAACGCTAAGTGATACATTTGTTCCGTTTAGCAAATATTAGATAAGAAAGTTAATCATTCTCTACCTTACCTCAGACAGTCGAAACCATGGCCAGAAAAACGAAAGCTGATGCCCTCAAAACACGACAGCACCTGATAGAAACAGCGATTATGCAGTTTGCCGTGCGTGGTGTTAGCAATACGACGTTAAACGATATTGCGGATGCCGCCAGCGTGACGCGGGGGGCGCTCTATTGGCATTTTGAAAATAAGACGCAATTGTTCAATGCGCTATGGTTACAACAACCTTCATTACGCGATCTTATTCAGGATAAGCTTATTGGTCGTTGGGGTGATAATCCTTTACAGCGACTGCGTGAAAAGTTTGTGGTGGGATTGCAATATATTGCACAGAATCCTCGCCAGCAGGCATTAATGCAAATTTTATATCATAAATGTGAATTTCATAACGATATGATATCAGAACAGACCATTCGCGATAAAATAGGTCTCAGTCATCAAAGCATTCGTGATTCACTGCAAAAGTGCGTGGATGAAAATCTGATTGCTACCAGTCTGGATTTAGATGTCATCATCATTATTCTGCACGGTAGCTTTAGCGGAATAATAAAAAACTGGTTAATGAATCCAGTGAGTTATGATTTGTATGGGCAAGCGCCAGTATTAGTTGATAACGTATTAAAAATGTTAAGCCCAGACGGCTGTGTAATGCAATTAATGCAGAGTGAAAATCAGCCAGGATAGTTTTAGCCGCCAGGGCCTGACGGCTGTCGATGTATTTTTCGTCGTGCTATTCGAGGTCGACGCAGTTGACCAGCTTGAGGGGGTTCACTGAATTCATATTCCGGCACTTATCGTGCTCCGTTGTCATCAGCTCTATCCACTGAATGAGCAGCGCATCAAAGAGAAAAACGAAGATCGCAAAAACAACCAGCCACCAATACTTGCGAATCATTACCAAACCCTGTGTATTCATGCCCAAGCGTGCAGGGAATATACACGAAATCTGCAAGCTGAAAAGCAGACTTACAATGCCTTTACTTTGCTGAAAGATCGCCGCTCTTTGCTGTTAATCGACTCTTTTTAGACAGATTTTTTGTCTTCCGCTTTTTCACCTTTGCAAGTTCATTCTCTGAAAAATGCGAACCAATGCTCATTCTTCTGAGCCCCATTTTTACGTACTCGGCATTGATTTCAATCCCGACAAACTTGCGACCTAATTCCACGGCAGTGGCACCGGTCGTGAAGCTACCGGCAAACGGATCCAGCACGCTGTCATCTGGACTGGAGGAAGCCAGAATGATGCGTTCAAGGAGGGCTTTGGGTTTTTGAGTGGGGTGATTTTCGTATTCGTCCATCAGATAACGAACGCGTGGAAACTCCCAGACATTGCCAGGAACTTTTTTCTGGTTGTAAGGTTGGGGCGGGTTCTTTCTGTAGTCTATCAGTGCACGTTTAGCGCCCGTTTTGGCTTCAACCAAAATATCATCACGATTAAACGTGTAGTTTTTCTGATCTTTTACCATCATCAGAAGCGGTTCATACATCGAACCAAAGTAATTTTTGGCCTGCACCCCGGAGCTATCGTATGACCACACGATACGGCTCTTGATGGTAAAGAGCTGGCGGCATTTGAGATCGATGTACGGCATGTTCTCCGTACTGTTCATGATGTACATGGTGCCGTGTGATTTGAGAATGCGATGGCACTCGTCAATGCACTCAAACAGCCATGCCAAAAAGGCCTCTTCGTCCCAGGATTCCACCATCCCGTCAAAGTCTTTACCGATGTTATAAGGTGGGTCGGCGAAAATGAGATCGACGCTTTCAGACGGCAGCTTTTTCAGTTCGGTCAGAGCATCACCCAGGATTATCTTTTTAGATTCATCGCCAAAATAGACAGGTTCACATCTTGCGTTCATCGCCAAAGCCTCCCGTGTGACGTTAATAAAAAAGGCGCTTCCCCATGCCGAGTAGCGCCTTTTAAAACAAACATTTCGCTGATTAGTATCAGTTCATGCCGTATTTTTTCAGTTTTTTACGCAGCGTACCACGGTTGATGCCCATCATCAGGGCAGCACGGGTCTGGTTACCGCGGGTGTATTGCATCACCATGTCCAACAGGGGCTGTTCTACTTCAGCCAGTACCAGCTCATAGAGATCGTTAACATCCTGACCATTCAATTGAGCAAAATAGTTCTTCAGTGCCTGTTTAACCGAGTCACGCAGGGGCTTTTGAGTTACCTGATCCTGAGAGTTAACGGTAGAAACGGTCAGTACGTCAGAATTTACGCGTTGTTCGAACATAGTTCTGTCAGCTCTTTATTTCTGTTTACGCAAAATTTTCGAAGTATGCCTCCAACGCCGCCAGCTGTTCGCTGGAATCTTCAATGGCGTTGAATGTGCGCCGAAACTGGTCATCCGGAGCGTGTTCCTGGAGATACCAGGATACGTGTTTACGCGCAATTCGGTACCCTTTTGCCTGACCATAAAAGTCGTGCAGTTCCCGAACGTGCGCACAAAGCAAGCGCTTCACCTCTGCCAGAGGCAGCGGGGGCAGCAGCTCCCCAGTGTCCAGATAATGCTGGATTTCCCGAAAGATCCAGGGTCTTCCCTGAGCTGCACGTCCTATCATCAGGGCATCCGCCCCCGTATAGTCGAGTACAGCTCTGGCTTTATGCGGGTCAGTAATGTCGCCATTCGCGATAATCGGAATGGAAACTTTCTGCTTAACTGCCCGAATACTGTCGTACTCAGCATCTCCATTGAACAAACAGGCGCGGGTGCGTCCATGAATGGTCAGAGCCTGAATGCCACAGTCTTCAGCCAGTTGGGCAATCTCTACGCAGTTACGGTGTTCCGGAGCCCAGCCGGTGCGAATCTTGAGTGTGACAGGAACGTCCACTGCATTGACGACCTCGGTTAGTATTGATTTCACTAGATCCGGGTACTGCAAGAGGGCTGAACCTGCGAGCTTGCGATTCACTTTTTTAGCCGGACACCCCATATTGATATCAATAATCTGGGCGCCGCTTTCCACGTTAATACGTGCGGCATCGGCCATCTCAACAGGGTCGCTACCGGCAATTTGCACCGTGCGAATTCCTGGCTCATCAACGTGCACCATCCGTAAACGAGACTTGTCACTTTCCCAAACCTGCGGGTTAGAAGACATCATCTCGGATACCGTCAATCCTGCTCCCATCTCATAGCACAGCGTCCTGAATGGTCTGTCAGTGATGCCAGCCATAGGTGCTGCGATCAGGCGATTTCTGAGCTGGTATTGTCCGATGCGCATGAGTTAAGAAATGACCATACTGTGACTGCAAGGCGGCGTATATTACGCATTTTTCGCACGAGATGAAAGGCCAAACTTTGACCAATCCACTGAGGTGGATCAATGAATTGCCGTAAATATGAACGCATGAAAATATTTAATCATATAAATCATTGCATTATAAAGATGTGTCGATTTTATATACACATATAATTTTGCGTAACTTCTCATTTTTTCTTCAGCCGCAGAAGGTGCTGGCAAGATATTCTGCTGAATTAATCAGCAAATTGTCTCGCCATTGTGTGATCTCTACCTCATTTTAGTACAGGATCTCGGTATCTCCTGAATGGCTGTCGATGATCTTGCGCTCATTAACTGGCTGCGGTGGACGATTGTTCGCAGGCCCAACAATGTAGTGAAATTTATCCAGTTGTTCGGCTGAAAGGGCAACAGGCGTTTTCAGGACAGTCCAGCTGACGCCTTCAGTACAGGGAGGTGTAGTTAGCGAACCGCTATAGCGCCAATAGGTTTTATCGTCGGGTAAAAGTTGGTTGATATCGACTGGCGAGAAGATGGGCATACTGTTGTCCTCCATGGTTGGAAATGACTCCCACAGATTTTGAATCGCCTAGTTAGGTTCGCCGACGTCAAACATGACCGCCACGATAGTGATGTCTCCGCTTTGATTTTTGTGGACTAACTGCAACTCCAGCGGATAGGTTTTACCGTTGAAGGTATGTTCGCTCGGGGCGTGAAAATCTAAGTGTTTTAGATAATAAATCTTTCCATCAACTTCAATGGAGTTTGAGGTATAGCTACTCATTGTTGCCCGCAGAGTATGGTTAATGCTTCGAAATCTTGTCGGACCATCGACATATTGCATGCTGAGTGAAGGAAGTCCAAGTTTACGAGTTGTGGCGGTCTGGATATCAATGGGTGATTGATTTATTCCGGTCTGGCATGTTGCATACTCTTTGCTGATTTCTCCCCACTGTGCGGGACCAGATTCTCCGCTATAACCCCATGGCGCGGCCAGCGCGGTCAGTGGCATCAGGCATGCTGTCAGTAATGTTGTGATAAATAGGTTGAAGCGCATACGTTTACTCAACGAAAATCAATATAAAGATTAACAAAATCAATAAATTATTATATCGCTGGAGAACGTCTCAGTATGCTGGTCAATTGTCTGAAAATGGCGTGGTCAGGCAACCACGCCGGAAGGGATTATTTTTTCTGACCGGTAATGCGGCACCACTCTTCTTTCTCGATAACCGGATCGAGCGTAAAGAGTTCGGCATAGGCCTCACAGACGCTTTCCGCCTGGCTGGCAAGAATGCCAGAAAGCCCCAGTAAACCGCCCTCAACGGGCAGTACGCTGATTAACGGTGCCAGTTCACGTAATGGGCCTGCGAGGATGTTTGCGACCACCACGTCGGCTTTCATCGCCTCTGGCTGGTCTTTCGGCAGATAAAGCTCCAGACGCTCAGAAACGCCATTACGCTGGGCGTTATCACGGCTGGCCTGAATTGCTTGCGGATCGATGTCTACGCCGATGGCTTTTGCCGCACCCAGCTTCAGTGCCGCAATGGCAAGAATGCCGGAGCCGCAGCCGAAGTCGATGACGGTTTTGCCGTTAAGATCGAGACCGTCCAGCCATTGCAGGCATAGGGAGGTGGTGGGGTGAGTGCCGGTACCAAACGCCAGACCCGGGTCCAGCATCACGTTGACGGCATTCTCATCCGGGACATCGCGCCAGCTTGGGCAAATCCACAAACGTTCACCAAAGCGCATCGGGTGGAAGTTATCCATCCATTCGCGTTCCCAGTCTTTGTCTTCGAGCTGTTCGATTTTATGCGCGAAGCCTGTACCCAGCAGCGGATGCTGCTCCAGGATGGCAACCACTTCTTTCATGTCGGTTTCTGCATCGAACAAGCCGATAACGTCGGTATCTCCCCACAGGCGAGTCTCGCCCGGCAGAGGCTCAAATACCGGCGTATCATGCGTGTCCTGGAAAGTAATGGAAACGGAGCCCGCTTCCATCAGCGCATCGCTCAACTCTTCAGCGTTGGCACCGGTCGTGTTCAGTTTCAGTTGGATCCATGGCATGGCAAAACTCTTTTATTTATCAGTAGTCAATATGGCGGCTTGCGGGACGGCAGAACCGAAACGGTTGCCGATCAGGAAAGCCAGCAAGCTTATCAGTAACGAGGGCACAATCGGGTGGAAACCCAGGTACTGAATGTTAAATGTAGCGAGTACGGCATAAAGAACGCCGCCGATAATCATCGCGCTCAAAGCGCCCGCCGCGTTTGCCCGCTCCCAGTACAGGCCCAGTACCAGCGGCCACAGGAAGACGGCTTCCAGCCCGCCAAACGCCAGCAGATTAAGCCAGATAATCATTTCTGGTGGTTTCCAGGCAGCCAGTAGCAGTAACGCGCCGAGCAACAGGGTAATCACTGCCGACATGCGCTTCAGCCGGGTTTCGTTTTTCAGCTGTTCCGGACGCAGGTTCAGGTACAGATCCTTAATGATCGTAGCGGAACTTTGCAGCAATTGGGCATTGATCGTCGACATGATCGCGGCCATGGGGGCCGCGAGGAAGATCCCAGCAGCTACCGGCGGCAATACTTTGACCATTAGCGTAGGGATAACCAGATCCGGCACTGTCAGATCAGGGATCACCGCACGCCCCAACGCACCCGCCAGATGCATACCAAACATCAGGATTGCCACTACGATGGTGCCGATGATAATGCCGCGGTGTACAGCTTTGCTGTCTTTATAAGAGATGCAGCGTACTGCTGTATGCGGCAGCCCAATTACGCCAAAGCACACCAGTACCCAGAATGAGGTCATGAACGTGGGTGACAGAATGTCATCCGCGCCTTGCGGCGAGACCAGTTTAGGGTCGATAGTTTGCAGGGTTACCACCGCATTGCTGAGGCCACCGGCAGCATGAACGACGCCGACCAGCAGAACAATAGTACCAATCAGCATCACCATACCCTGCATGGTATCGTTCAGTACGCTGGCGCGAAAACCGCCGAACGCCGTATACAATGCGATACTGACGCCAAAAATAAGCAAACCGGTTTCGTAAGGTATACCTGCAGCGGTTTCAAGCAAACGTGCGCCGCCAATAAACTGTACGGTCATTGCTCCGACAAACGCGACCAGCAGGCTAAGGCTTGCCAGCCACACAAGCAGGCGACTCTGGTAGCGGGCAAACAGCATATCGTTGAGGGTAACGGCATTATAACGGCGCGCCAGAATCGCGAATTTCTTACCAAGAATCCCCAGAGAAAGCCAAACGGCGGGCAACTGGATCATCGCCAGCAGCACCCATCCCAGCCCGTATTTGTAAGCGGCGCCAGGACCGCCAATAAACGAACTGGCGCTAATGTAGGTTGCCGTTAGCGTCATGGCTAATACGACCCCGCCCATCGAGCGGCTGCCGAGGAAATATTCATTCAGGAAAGTGCCGGTCGATCTCTTACGCATGGCGTAAACGGAAAGACCGAAGACCACCAACAGATAGGCGACCAGCGGCAAAATAACTTCAAGCTGCATCGTCATCCTCCAACGGAATGTCGCGATAGATAAACTTCACCATCGCCCAGCACAGCACGATGAAAACCAGCGGCGTTAGCAGGCAGGCCATTTCGAACCAGTGTGGTAAGCCGGTAAAACCGAGCGTGGAATCTGGTAAGTAAGCGGCCACTAACCATGTGGCAAGATATAAAAGGGTCAGCCACAGCGCCCAGCGCGCCTCTTTATGGGCCTGAACAAAACGAGTGTCCATTTTTTGTCCCTTGTGGATAAAGAAAGCGGGGATTGTACCTTATGGCACGTGCGGGAGGGGAGAAAAACAAAAGGCCGGAATTTCCGGCCTTTTCAGTTAACGCACGCTTACTTTTCCTGAAGTCCGAGTTTTTTCTCCAGATAGTGGATATTGGTTCCACCGTGCTGGAAATGCTCGTCATTCATGATGCGGATCTGCAGATCAACGTTGGTTTTGATACCGTCGATGATCAGTTCCTGCAATGCGTTTTTCATACGGGCGATCGCTACGTCGCGGTTTTCGCCATAGCAGATCAGCTTACCGATCATTGAGTCATAGTACGGAGGTACGGTGTAGCCTGCGTAAATATGAGACTCCCAGCGCACACCAAAGCCACCCGGCGCGTGGAAACGCGTGATTTTACCCGGGCTTGGCAGGAAGGTGTTCGGGTCTTCGGCGTTGATACGGCATTCTACCGCATGGCCTTTAACCACAACTTCATCCTGCTTGATGGACAGCGGTTGTCCCGCAGCGATGCGCAGCTGCTCTTTGATCAGGTCAACGCCGGTGATCATTTCGGTTACCGGGTGTTCAACCTGAATACGGGTGTTCATTTCAATGAAGTAGAACTCGCCGTTTTCGAACAGGAACTCGAAAGTACCTGCCCCGCGATAGCCGATATCAACGCACGCTTTGGCGCAACGCTCGCCGATGTAGCGACGCAGTTCCGGAGTAATGCCCGGTGCTGGTGCTTCTTCGACGACTTTCTGGTGACGACGCTGCATGGAGCAGTCACGTTCTGCCAGATAAATCGCGTTACCCTGACCGTCCGCCAGCACCTGAATTTCGATGTGGCGTGGGTTTTCCAGGTACTTCTCCATGTAAACCATGTCGTTGTTGAAAGCCGCTTTCGCTTCCGCTTTGGTCATGGAGATGGATTGCGCCAGTTCGGCATCGCTGCGCACGACGCGCATACCGCGACCGCCGCCGCCGCCGGAGGCTTTGATAATAACTGGATAACCGATGCGCTTCGCATGAGCGCGGTTAGCGTCCATGTCGTCGCCCAGCGGGCCGTCAGAGCCTGGGACTGTCGGTACGCCAGCTTTCTTCATCGCGGTAATTGCGGACACTTTGTCGCCCATCAGGCGGATGGTGTCGGCTTTCGGGCCGATGAAGATAAAGCCGGAACGTTCTACCTGTTCAGCAAAGTTGGCATTCTCAGAGAGGAAGCCATAGCCCGGGTGAATTGCCACTGCGCCGGTGATTTCAGCAGCGCTAATGATAGCCGGGATGTTCAGATAGCTTTTTACGGACGGAGCCGGGCCAATACAGACCGTCTCATCCGCCAGCAATACGTGTTTTAAATCGCGATCCGCGCTTGAATGCACAGCGACAGTCTTGATGCCCAGCTCTTTACAGGCACGCAGAATACGCAGGGCGATCTCACCGCGGTTGGCGATAACAATTTTATCCAACATGTTCGCCTCGTTATTCGATGACGACCAGCGGCTCGTCAAATTCTACCGGTTGACCGCTTTCTACCAGAATCGCTTTCACTACGCCGGATTTGTCGGCTTCGATCTGGTTCATCATTTTCATGGCTTCAACGATGCACAGGGTATCGCCCGCATTCACTTTCTGGCCGATTTCGATGAACGCTTTCGCATCTGGGCTCGGGGTGCGGTAGAACGTACCAACCATTGGGGAGCGTACGATGTGACCACTGATTTCCGCTGCTGCCGGAGCTTCCATACTTGGAGAGGCAGTTTGTGCGACAGCGTTAGACAGAGCTGGCTGCTGCATCACTGGTGCAGCATAAGCCTGTTGCATCATTGGAAAACTTGCAGCTGGCGCCGCACGGCTGATGCGTACAGACTCTTCGCCTTCAGAAATTTCCAGTTCGGAGATGCCTGATTCTTCAACCAGCTCGATCAGTTTTTTAATCTTACGAATATCCATGAGTGGGTTCCGTACTCTTTGTTTAGTGAGATTGTGACAAGCGTTTTACCGCCGTCTGTATAGCATTTTTATAACAGTGAGTGACAAGATGCCACGCATCTCAGGCATTGCACTGGGTGCGGTTGCCATTAAGTGAGATTGCCAGACTTGTTAGTCATTGTGCGGCTATCTTCTGCCATTTTCGGGTAAAAGACAAAATATACCTTCAACATGCGAATGTCACCCTTTCAGCGCTCTAAAAACGCTACCGAGGATAGCAAAGTCGCACATTATAACTATTTCGTAGCAATTGGCAGCTAAATACTGGTCTTATCAGGGAAGATAATCAACCGTTAACATGTAAAGAAAATCGGATCGTCCACATTTTGTAACGCACTGCACATAACGTGAAACTACCGCCACCACTGGCGAAACTTCTTGTAACGGCAGGCTAACAACACCACAGCGAGTGCTGCATAAATAATCGGTTGAGGGGAGATAATTTTTACCGACCACAGATAATGTATGGGTGCCAGGATCGCCACAAGATAGACGAAGTTGTGCAAATACTGCCAATTTTTGCCCAGTTTTCGCTGAGCCGACTGGGTGGAGGTTAACGTGAGGGCGAATAATATGCCCCAACTGGCAATGCCCAGCATCAAATAAGGTCGCGTGATTAATTCCCGTCCTAACAGCGCCAGATTATGAATGCCCAGTTCCAGGAGTGCGTAGCTGGTTAAATGCAACGTTGCCCAGGCGAAACACCATAGCCCTAACAGGCGCCGTGTGCGTATCAATAATGGCTGTTTAGCGTAGCGCGCGAGGGGAGAGACCAGCAAGGTCGCCAGCAAGAATTTCAGAGCTGTCCTACCGGTAAAGTGCTGGATATCTTTGACCGGGTCTGCGCTCAGACCACCGTGATTCACCGCCCAAAATAGCCAGACAAACGGTAAAAAGCCGGCAAGATGCAGGCAAACTTTCAGCCCGGTAATGTGCTTTGCAGTCAGGCGCACTCAAAAATTCTCCTGCAGGTTAAGACCACGGTACAGCGAAGCGACCTCGTCGGCGTAACCGTTAAACAGCAGCGTGGGTTGGCGCTGAACGTCCAGAATACCGCCTGCGCCAATAAAACGTTCAGTGGCCTGGGACCAGCGCGGGTGATCGACATGCGGATTCACGTTGGCATAAAATCCATATTCATTGGGGGCGGCCAGGTTCCAGGTTGTCGGGGGGCGTTCGCGGGTTAGTTTAATACTCACGATCGACTTAATGCCTTTAAATCCGTATTTCCAGGGCACAATTAAGCGAATGGGCGCGCCATTTTGTGGAGGAAGAGCTTTTCCATAAACCCCCACGGTAAGCAGAGTGAGTGGATGCATAGCTTCATCCAGACGCAGTCCTTCAACATAGGGATACTTCAGCCCGCCGCCAATAAAGCGATCTTTTTGTCCGGGCATCTCATCCGGTGCGTAGATCGTTTCGAAGGCGACATATTTTGCGTTGCTGGTGGGTTCAACCTGCGCCAGCAGTTTATGTAACGGAAAACCAATCCACGGCACGACCATTGACCAGGCTTCCACACAGCGCATCCGGTAAATCCGTTCTTCCAGTGGGAAACGGGCGGTCAGCGCATCGTGATCGAGGGTGAGTGGTTTTGCCACCTCACCACTGATTTTTAACGTCCACGGATCGGTTTTCAGACTGCCAGCATTGGCTGCCGGATCCGCTTTATCGAGACCGAACTCATAGAAGTTGTTGTAGCCAGAAACTTTATCCGCTGGCGTTAAAGGAAGCGAATTTTGCCAGGCGGCGGGTTTACTGAAATCAAGCGGCTTACCCGCGGGCGCGGGCGGGCGGTCATTCCCCTTAAACCAGCTAAGAAGGTCAGCCTGCGCAGAGAGGGGGAAAGACAACGCGGCGGCGCTGATCCCTAATGCTTTCAGTACCTGGCGGCGTTGCATAAAAAAAGCCGACTCGTCAGTGACGTCGGCTTCTGTAAATGGACGTAATTTCTTCATAACAGACTCCCGGCTTACGCGTCATAACTGACAGGGGACGCGTAGTTAATATGGCAGGGAGTCTGTAGATATGCCGCGAAATTTCGTTAATTAAGTGTAAATTTCTGCGCCAGAGCTTGTTACTTCACCTTCACCAGCGTACGACCTTGCACCTGGTTATTAATGATGGCATCGGCAAACTTCGGCGCATCCGCCAGCGTAATCTCCGTGGCGGCCTGAGCATAGAAAGAGTCCGGTAGATCCTTAACCAGACGCGCCCAGGCTTCTGCCCGGCGTGCCGGCGGGGTCATCACCGAGTCCACCCCTTGCAAACGAACGTTACGCAGAATGAATGGCATCACCGTCGTCGGCAGAGCGAAACCGCCAGCCAGGCCGCAGGCGGCAACGCAGCCACCGTAGTTCATCTGTGCCAGGACTTTTGCCAGAACTTTGTCGCCAACGGTATCAACCGCACCAGCCCACAGCTGTTTTTCCAACGGGCGAGATTCAGCAAATTCATCGCGGCTAAGGATACGGTTAGCGCCCAGGCTCTTCAGGTAGTCGTGAGTGCTTTCGCGACCCGAAACCGCCGCAACCTGATAACCCAGCTTATGCAGTAACGCCACGGCCGTGCTGCCCACGCCGCCGCTGGCGCCGGTGACGACAATCTCACTGTCTTGCGGGCGAATACCTGCATCTTCAAGCGCCATGACGCACAGCATGGCGGTAAAGCCAGCGGTACCGATGACCATGGCTTTACGTCCGTCCAGCCCTTGTGGCAGCGCAACCAGCCAGTCGCCTTTCACGCGTGCGCGTTCGGCCAGTCCACCCCAATGATTTTCACCCACGCCCCAGCCGGTCAGTAAAACTTCCTGACCTGCATGAAAACGGGGATCTTCGCTTGCGCGCACGGTACCGGCGAAATCGATACCAGGAATCATCGGAAAATTACGAATGATTTTACCCTTGCCGGTGATAGCCAGGGCGTCTTTATAGTTCAGGCTTGACCAGTGGACATCCACCGTCACATCGCCTTCCGGTAGCTGATTTTCGTCGAGGGGTTGAACGGATGCGAGGGTTTTTCCGTCCTGCTGTTCTAAGATCAAAGCCTGCATAACCTGTCCTCAATTCGTATAGTGGATTGGAAAATTATTAATGAAGACTATACTCGCTAATCAAAACATGATGCCGATTCCGCGCAATAAATTGCCAGATATACCTAATTTGGTAGTATGCCCACACTGTTTGTATAAATGGATGGATTTTGCGTTCAGTTTTGCATTTTCGCGCCGCTTTATCACTTTCATGCCTGTTTCATAACTGTCGGAGTTAACACAAGGATGCGATTAACGACGAAATTTTCAGCTTTTGTGACGCTGCTTACAGGGTTAACGATCTTCGTAACTCTGATCGGCTGCTCGCTGAGTTTCTATAACGCGATTCAATATAAGTTCACCACCCGTGTTCAGGCGGTGGCGACGGCGATTGATACGCACCTTGTCTCCCGCGATGTCGTTGCGCTAACCCCGCAAATCGATGAACTGATGGTTTCGGTTGATATCGTGCACGTCGAACTGCTACAGGGCGAACACGTGGTGTATGACCACTCCCGAACCAGCAGCTACCGCCCGGCGGGGACGAACAATCTGTATCGTGATGTCACCGTCCCGTTGGTCAAACACCCGGGCATGTCGCTGCGTCTGGTTTATCAGGATCCCATGGGCAACTATTTCCATTCGCTGATGACTACCGCGCCGCTCACGTTGGCGATTGCTTTCATTATACTGATGCTCTTTTTGTCTGTGCGCTGGCTTCAGCGTCAGCTTTCAGGTCAAGAGTTGCTGGAGATTCGTTCAACGCGCATTCTTAACGGCGAACGTGGACCGAACGTGCGGGGGACTGTTTATGAATGGCCTGCGCGTACCAGTAGCGCGCTCGATATGCTGCTGACCGAAATTCAAAGTGCCCGCGAGCAACGTAGCCGACTGGATACGCTGATTCGTTCCTATGTGGCGCAGGATACAAAAACCGGGCTAAGCAACCGCCTGTTCTTTGATAACCAACTGGCAACGCTGCTGGAAGATCAGGAAAAAGTGGGATCGCATGGCGTCGTGATGATGGTACGCCTGCCGGACTTTACGCTGCTGCGCGATAGCTGGGGAATTACCCTTGCTGAAGAACAAATTTCAACGCTAATCAATTTGTTGTCGACTTTTCTGACGCGCTATCCGGGCGCGTTGCTGGCGCGCTACCACCGTAGCGATTTTGCCATCCTGTTGCCACATCGCACGCTGAAAGAGGCGGAAAGTATTGCCGGGCAATTATTAAAAGCGGTAGATGCGCTTCCGGCTAATAAAATGATCGACCGTGCCGATATGGTTCATATTGGCATTTGTGTTTGCCGCAGCGGTCAGTCGACGGAACAAGTGATGGATCACGCCGAAGCCGCCACGCGGAACTCGGTATTGCAGGGGGGGAACAGCTGGTCGGTCTATGATGACTCACTACCGGAAAAAGGTCGGGGTAACGTACGCTGGCGAACGCTGATCGAACAGATGCTCAGCCGGGGTGGACCCAGAATTTATCAAAAGCCTGCGGTAACCCGTGAAGGACGGGTGCACCACCGGGAGCTGATGTGCCGTATTTTTGACGGCAGCGAAGAGGTTATTTCGGCGGAATATATGCCGATGGTCCTGCAGTTTGGCCTGGCAGAAGAATATGACCGTCTGCAAATCAGCCGTCTGATCTTACTGTTGGGCTACTGGCCGCAGGAAAACCTGGCGATGCAGACAACGGTTGAATCGCTAATTCGCCCACGTTTTCAGCGCTGGCTACGTGATACGCTGATGCAGTGCGAAAAATCATTACGCAAACGCATAATTATTGAACTTGCTGAGGCAGATGTCTGTCAACATATCAGCCGGTTACAGCCCGTCATCAGATTGATGAATGCGCTGGGTGTGCGAATTGCCGTTACGCAGGCGGGTTTAACGCTGGTGAGCACCAGTTGGATCAAAGAGCTTAACGTTGAGTTATTGAAGCTGCATCCAAGCCTGGTGAGGAATATTGATAAGCGAACCGAAAACCAGCTCCTGGTGCAAAGCCTGGTGGAGGCTTGTTCTGGAACACCAACGCAGGTTTACGCCACGGGCGTTCGTTCGCGTAGCGAGTGGCATACGCTGACGGAACGCGGAGTTGCGGGTGGGCAAGGGGATTTTTTTGCCGCATCACAGCCACTTGACACTAACGTGAAAAAATATTCGCAAAGATACTCGGTTTAACCTGCCGTTTAATTCGTTTTCACGTAGAATAACGCGCGCTGTGCCTTCTGGGGGTGTGCTTGTCTGCTCGCCAGGTTGTAACAGCAAACATGCAGGTGAATGACCTTTGACAGGTTGCAAACAAAAGCGAGGAGTGCTGCTGATTTATTCAGCCCTGATGGACTCAGGCCGATTTTGTAACAAAGGAAACGAACTGCACTAATTTTCACCGTAGCAGATGATTTTTGCGCCTTGTCGCTGCTGCGTGTGGTTGGTAAAGTAAGCGGATTTTGTTTTCCGCCCCAGCTTTCAGGATTATCCCTTAGTATGTTGAAAAAATTTCGTGGCATGTTTTCCAATGACCTGTCCATTGACCTGGGTACCGCGAATACCCTTATTTATGTAAAAGGACAAGGCATCGTATTGAATGAGCCTTCTGTTGTGGCCATTCGTCAGGATCGTGCCGGCTCGCCAAAAAGCGTAGCCGCAGTGGGCCATGACGCGAAGCAGATGCTGGGTCGTACACCGGGCAATATCGCCGCCATTCGCCCAATGAAAGACGGCGTTATCGCTGACTTCTTCGTGACTGAAAAAATGCTCCAGCACTTTATCAAACAAGTGCACAGCAATAGCTTCATGCGCCCAAGCCCGCGCGTACTGGTATGTGTACCGGTTGGAGCAACTCAGGTTGAACGCCGCGCGATCCGTGAATCCGCCCAGGGCGCAGGTGCCCGTGAAGTATTCCTGATCGAAGAGCCGATGGCGGCTGCGATCGGGGCGGGTCTGCCAGTTTCTGAAGCAACCGGTTCTATGGTTGTGGATATCGGTGGTGGTACAACTGAAGTTGCCGTTATCTCCCTGAACGGCGTGGTTTACTCCTCTTCTGTACGTATTGGCGGCGACCGCTTCGACGAAGCCATCATTAATTATGTTCGTCGTAACTACGGTTCTCTGATTGGTGAAGCCACCGCAGAACGTATTAAACACGAAATCGGTTCCGCTTATCCGGGCGACGAAGTGCGCGAGATCGAAGTTCGCGGCCGTAACCTGGCAGAAGGTGTTCCACGCGGCTTTACCCTGAACTCCAACGAGATTCTGGAAGCCCTGCAGGAACCGCTGACCGGTATCGTGAGCGCGGTGATGGTTGCACTGGAACAGTGTCCGCCAGAACTGGCGTCTGACATCTCCGAACGCGGCATGGTACTGACCGGTGGCGGTGCTCTGCTGCGTAACCTTGACCGTCTGTTAATGGAAGAAACCGGTATTCCAGTTGTTGTTGCTGAAGATCCGCTGACCTGCGTGGCGCGCGGTGGCGGCAAGGCGCTGGAAATGATCGATATGCACGGCGGCGACCTGTTCAGCGAAGAGTAATCGGATGCAGGTAGGGTAGCCCGCGGGTTGCCCTTCCGCTCTGATACGAGAATACGCATAGACTATGAAGCCAATTTTTAGCCGTGGCCCGTCGCTACAGATTCGCCTTATTCTGGCGGTGCTGGTGGCGCTCGGCGTTATTATTGCCGACAGCCGCCTGGGTACGTTTAGTCAAATCCGAACGTACATGGATACCGCCGTCAGTCCTTTCTACTTTATCTCAAATGGTCCTCGTGAATTACTCGACGGCGTTTCGCAAACGCTGGCTTCGCGTGACCAACTCGAACTTGAAAATCGGGCGTTGCGTCAGGAACTGCTGCTGAAAAACAGCGAGCTGCTGATGCTGGGGCAATATAAACAGGAGAACGCGCGTTTGCGTGAGCTGCTGGGATCGCCGCTGCGTCAGGACGAACAAAAGATGGTGACGCAGGTCATCTCGACGGTTAATGACCCTTACAGCGATCAGGTGGTGATCGACAAAGGGAGCGTTAACGGGGTCTACGAAGGTCAGCCGGTTATTAGCGACAAAGGCGTTGTGGGTCAGGTCGTAGCGGTGGCTAAACTGACCAGCCGCGTGCTGCTGATTTGCGATGCGACGCATGCTCTGCCCATTCAGGTACTGCGTAACGATATCCGCGTGATCGCTGCCGGTAACGGCTGCACCGACGATCTTCAGCTCGAACACCTGCCGGCCAACACCGACATTCGCGTTGGCGATGTGCTGGTTACCTCGGGTCTGGGGGGACGTTTCCCTGAAGGCTATCCGGTTGGTGTTGTTTCTTCCGTTAAGCTGGACACTCAGCGCGCTTATACCGTGATTCAGGCACGCCCGACCGCAGGTCTGCAGCGTCTGCGTTATCTGCTGCTGTTGTGGGGCGCCGATCGTAACGGCGCAAATCCGATGACGCCAGAGGAAGTGCACCGCGTTGCCAATGAACGTCTGATGCAAATGATGCCGCAAGTTCTGCCTGCACCAGATGCCATGGGGCCGCCTGCGCCAGTGCCAGCTCCCGCAACAGGCGTGACTCCAGCGCCTGCGGACACCACGCCGCCACAACCTGCTCCGCGTAAGCCGGGAGGACAGTAAGTGGCAAGCTATCGTAGCCAGGGACGTTGGGTGATTTGGCTCTCGTTCCTTATTGCACTGTTGCTGCAAATCATGCCCTGGCCGGACGATATTCTGGTTTTCCGGCCAAACTGGGTACTGCTCATCTTGTTGTACTGGATCCTGGCGCTGCCGCATCGCGTAAATGTGGGCACGGGGTTTGTGGTGGGTGCCATACTGGATCTCATCAGCGGCTCCACGCTTGGCGTGCGCGCATTGTCGATGAGTATCATTGCTTATCTGGTCGCGCTGAAATTCCAGCTATTCCGTAACCTCGCGCTCTGGCAACAGGCGCTGGTGGTCATGTTGTTATCACTGGTCGTGGATATTATTGTTTTCTGGGCCGAGTTTTTAGTGATCAATGTCTCTTTCAGACCCGAAGTGTTCTGGAGTAGTGTAGTGAATGGTGTGCTTTGGCCATGGCTATTCTTACTGATGCGTAAAGTCCGTCAGCAGTTTGCGGTGCAATAAGGTTGATATGAATACTCTGTATCTTGCTTCAGGTTCTCCACGTCGTCAGGAGCTGCTCGCTCAGCTTGGTGTTACCTTTGAACGGCTGGTGCCTGGGATTGAAGAACAGCGACACCCGCAGGAGAGCGCACAGCAGTATGTTTCGCGTCTGGCACGCGAAAAAGCGCAGGCTGGCGTGGCGCTGGCGCAGCGTGATTTGCCTGTATTGGGTGCAGATACCATTGTTATCCTTAATGGCGAAGTGCTGGAAAAACCACACGACGCCGCCCATGCCGCAGTAATGCTGCGCAAACTGTCGGGCAAAACGCATCAGGTCATGACCGCCGTGGCATTGGCCGACCGCCGGCACAGTCTGGACTGTCTGGTGGTGACGGAAGTGACGTTCAGAGCACTAACCGATGAGGACATCGCGGGCTATGTTGCCAGCGGTGAACCAATGGATAAAGCAGGTGCATACGGTATTCAAGGGTTGGGTGGCTGTTTTGTCAGGAAGATCAATGGCAGCTATCACGCCGTAGTCGGCTTACCGCTGGTAGAAACGTATGAGTTGCTGACCAATTTTAACGCACTGCGTGAGAAAAGGGATAAACATGACGGCTGAATTGTTGGTAAACGTAACGCCATCGGAAACTCGGGTGGCTTACATTGATGGCGGTATTCTGCAGGAAATTCATATTGAACGTGAGGCGCGACGCGGAATCGTAGGCAATATCTACAAAGGTCGTGTAAGTCGTGTACTTCCGGGTATGCAGGCGGCTTTTGTAGATATTGGACTGGATAAAGCCGCATTTCTTCACGCTTCAGACATCATGCCGCACACCGAATGCGTGGCGGGTGAAGAACAAAAACAGTTCACCGTGCGCGACATTTCTGAACTGGTGCGCCAGGGCCAGGATCTGATGGTGCAGGTGGTAAAAGATCCGTTGGGTACGAAGGGCGCACGCCTGACGACGGACATCACGCTTCCTTCCCGTTACCTCGTCTTTATGCCGGGTGCTTCGCACGTTGGCGTTTCTCAACGTATCGAAAGCGAAACTGAACGCGAACGCCTGAAAAAAGTGGTGGCGGATTACTGCGATGAACAGGGCGGATTCATCATTCGCACAGCGGCGGAAGGCGTCTGCGAGGAGGATCTGGCCTCGGATGCTGCCTACCTGAAGCGCGTCTGGACTAAAGTCATGGAGCGTAAAAAGCGCCCGCAAACGCGCTACCAGATGTACGGCGAACTGGCGCTGGCGCAGCGCGTGTTGCGTGATTTTGCCGATGCCCAGCTTGACCGGATCCGCGTTGACTCTCGTCTGACTTATGAAGCGTTGCTGGAGTTCACAGCGGAATATATCCCCGAAATGACCAGCAAGCTGGAACATTACAGCGGGCGCCAGCCCATTTTTGATCTCTTTGACGTTGAGAATGAAATCCAGCGCGCGCTGGAACGCAAGGTTGAACTGAAATCCGGCGGCTATCTGATCATCGATCAAACTGAAGCAATGACCACCGTCGATATCAATACCGGAGCGTTTGTTGGGCATCGTAATCTCGACGACACTATCTTTAATACTAATATTGAAGCAACGCAGGCCATTGCTCGTCAGCTGCGTCTGCGTAACCTCGGCGGCATTATCATTATCGATTTTATCGACATGAATAATGAAGACCACCGTCGACGGGTACTGCACTCTCTGGAACAGGCGCTGAGCAAGGATCGCGTAAAAACCAGCATCAACGGTTTTTCACAGCTGGGCCTGGTGGAGATGACGCGCAAACGCACGCGTGAAAGCGTGGAGCATGTGTTGTGCAACGAGTGTCCGACCTGTCATGGGCGCGGTACGGTGAAAACCGTGGAAACTGTATGCTATGAAATCATGCGCGAAATCGTGCGGGTACACCATGCATATGACTCCGATCGTTTCCTGGTTTATGCATCTCCGGCAGTGGCTGAAACCCTGAAGGGTGAAGAGTCACATGCGTTGGCAGAAGTGGAAATCTTTGTCGGCAAACAGGTTAAAGTACAAGTCGAACCGCTGTATAACCAGGAGCAGTTCGACGTTGTCATGATGTAATCTGGCCTGGTAAACGCCCAATGGCGATACCTTGCAGGCCGGAGAAGGCGTTCACGCCGCCATCCGGCAAGACGGTTTTGTGAGTCACATTTTTTGGTAGACAAGGAGAGGCGCGTGAGGCGATTGCCGGGGATATTACTGCTCACTGGAGCCGCATTCGTTGTCATCGCAGCGCTGCTGGTCAGTGGGCTGCGCCTTGCGCTGCCTCATCTTGATAGCTGGCGTCCGGCCATCCTTGGCAAGATTGAATCCGCCACCGGTCTGCCCGTCTCCGCCAGCCAACTTTCCGCTAGCTGGCAAAATTTCGGCCCTACTCTTGAAGCGCGTGATATCCACGCGCAGCTTAAAGATGGCGGTGAATTTTCGGTAAAGCGCGTTACATTAGCGCTGGATGTCTGGCAAAGCTTGCTGCACATGCGCTGGCAGTTTCGCGATCTCACCTTCTGGCAGTTGCAGCTGCGTACCAACACCCCCATCCAGCGCAGCGAAAGCGGTGATGGAATTGAAGCCGGCCACCTGAGCGATCTCTTCCTGCGTCAGTTTGATCATTTCGATCTACGCGACAGCCAGATTAGCTTTTTAACCCTCTCAGGCCAGCGTGCAGAACTGGCGATCCCACAGCTTACCTGGCTTAACGGTAAAAACCGACATCGCGCTGAAGGTCAGGTCAGTCTCTCCAGTCTGACCGGGCAGCACGGTGTTATGCAGGTGCGAATGGATCTGCGTGATGACAACGGGCTGTTGAATAACGGTCGGGTCTGGCTGCAGGCCGACGATATCGACGTCAAGCCGTGGCTGGGTAAATGGATGCAGGATAATGTCGCGTTGCAAACCGCGCGTTTTAGCCTGGAAGCATGGATGACGATCAGAAAAGGTGTCGTTTCCGGCGGCGATGTCTGGCTGAAAAAAGGTGGGGCAAGTTGGCTGGGAGAGAGTCGTACGCACACGCTCTCCGTCGATAACCTGACGGCGCACATCAGCCGCGAACAGTCGGGCTGGCAATTCTCCATTCCCGATACCCGTATCACGATGGATGATAAACCCTGGCCAAGCGGGGCGTTAGCGCTGGCCTGGATCCCTGAACAGGAAGTCGGCGGCGAGAATAACAAACGCAGCGACGAGCTACGCATCCGCGCCAGCAATCTGGAGCTGGCCGGGTTAGAAGGGCTGCGTCCGATGGCGGCCAAGTTATCGCCTGCGCTGGGTGATATCTGGCGGGCTACGCAGCCGAGCGGCAAAATAGATGTGCTGGCGCTGGATATCCCGTTACAGGCAACAGAAAAAACCCGCTTCCAGTCCTCGTGGACCAATCTGGCCTGGAAACAGTGGAAGCTGCTGCCAGGGGCAGAGCATTTCTCCGGTACGCTTGCGGGCAGCGTTGAAAACGGGGCGCTCACTGCTTCCATGAAGCAAGCTAAAATGCCGTATGAAACCGTCTTTCGCGCACCGCTGGAAATAGAGGACGGCGTAGCGACGCTAAGCTGGCTGAAGAATGATAAAGGTTTCCAGTTAGATGGGCGCAATATTGATGTTAAAGCGAAAGCGGTACGCGCACGCGGTGGTTTTCGCTATCTGCAGCCCGCCAATGATGAGCCATGGTTGGGCATTCTGGCAGGTATCAGCACCGACGATGGCTCTCAGGCCTGGCGTTACTTCCCGGAAAACCTGATGGGCAAAGAGCTTGTTGATTACCTCAGCGGCGCTATTCAGGGCGGCGAAGCGGATAACGCCACGTTGGTGTATGGCGGCGACCCGCATCTGTTCCCGTATCTACACAATGAAGGGCAGTTCCAGGTACTGGTGCCGCTTCGCAATGCGAAGTTTGCTTTCCAGCCCGACTGGCCCGCGCTGACTGACCTTAATATTGAACTGAACTTCATTAACGACGGCCTGTGGATGAAGACCGATAGCGTTAATCTGGGCGGTGTGAAGGCCAGTAATCTGACGGCTAACATCCCCGACTATGCAAAAGAAAAACTGCTGATTGATGCCGACATCAACGGGCCGGGCAAGGCGGTTGGACCTTATTTTGATGAGACGCCATTGAAGGATTCACTCGGCGCTACGCTTGAGCAGTTGCAGATTGACGGCGATGTGAATGCTCGCTTACATCTTGATATTCCGCTAGACGGCTCGCTGGTTACTGCCAAAGGTGACGTCAACCTGCGTGATAACAGCCTGTTTATTAAACCGCTCGACAGCACGCTGAAGAATTTGAATGGTAAATTCAGCTTTATCAACGGCGATCTGAAGAGCGAGCCGATGACCGCGAACTGGTTTAATCAGCCGCTGAACGTCGACTTTTCCACGACCGAAGGGGCGAAAGCCTATCAGGTAGCCGTGAATCTGCAAGGTGACTGGCAGCCAAGCCGCATGGGGATTTTACCGACGCAGGTCAACGACGCGTTGAATGGCAGCATAGCGTGGAATGGCAAGGTAGGAATCGATCTTCCGTATCATGCCGGGCCGACCTACAACGTTGAGTTAAAGGGCGACCTCAAGAATGTAAGTAGTCACTTACCTTCTCCGCTGAATAAGGCGGCCGGTGAGGCGTTGCCGGTGAACGTTAAGGCCAACGGCAATCTGCGCAGCTTTGATCTGACCGGCAACGCTGGCAGCAAGAATCATTTTAATAGCCGCTGGCTGCTGAATCAGAAACTGACGCTTGACCGCGCAATCTGGGCGTCGGAAAGCCGCACCGTGCCAGCGTTACCCGATCAACAAGGCATAGAGCTTAATCTTCCCCCTATGGATGGCGCGCAATGGCTGGCGTTATTCCAGAAAGGCGCTGTGGATAACGTGGGCAGCAACGCTAACTTCCCGCAGCGCATCACGGTGCGTACGCCATCGTTATCCCTGGGCGGTCAACAGTGGAATAATTTGAGTATCGTTTCTGAGCCTGCGAGCAATGGCTCTACCGTGCAGGCGCAGGGCCGTGAAATTAACGCCACGCTGGCTATGCGCAATAATGCGCCGTGGCTGGCCAATATTAAGTATCTTTATTACAACCCAAGCGCGGCAAAACCGTCACAAAATAGTACGCCAGCCTCGCCGTTCTCAGCCATCGACAACGTCAGCTTCCGTGGCTGGCCGGACCTTCAGCTGCGCTGTGCCGAGTGCTGGATGTGGGGACAGAAATACGGGCGCATTGACGCCGATGTAGCGATTAAAGGCGACACGCTCACCTTGAGTAACGGTCTGTTGGATACGGGTTTTGCCAGACTGACCACCGACGGCGTGTGGGTGAATGCGCCGGGCAAGGAGCGAACGTCGCTGAAGGGTAAACTGAGCGGCAATAAAATTGACTCCGCAGCCGGTTTCTTTGGCGTATCAACGCCGATCCGCAATTCTTCATTCAACGTGGAGTATGATCTGCATTGGCGTAATCCGCCGTGGGATCCTGATGTAGCCTCGCTGAATGGTATTTTGCGTACCCGGCTGGGCAAAGGCGAACTTACCGAACTCAGTACCGGACATGCGGGGCAACTGTTACGTCTGCTAAGCTTCGATGCGTTACTGCGTAAACTGCGCTTTGATTTTAGCGACACCTTCAGCGAAGGCTTCTATTTCGACTCGATTCGCAGCACGGCGTGGATCAAAGATGGCGTGATGCATACCGACGACACGCTGGTGGACGGTCTGGAAGCCGACATTGCGATGAAAGGTTCAGTGAACCTGGTACGCCGGGATCTGGACATGGAAGCCATCGTTGCACCAGAAATTTCTGCCACCGTAGGGGTTGCCGCCGCGTTTGCCGTCAACCCGATTGTTGGTGCGGCGGTGTTTGCCGCCAGTAAGGTGCTGGGGCCGCTGTGGAGCAAAGTCTCGATTCTGCGCTATCGCATCACCGGTCCGGTCGATAAGCCGCAAATTAACGAAGTTCTGCGTCAGCCGCGCAAAGAAAGCCAGCAATGATTTGACGGGGGCGAGTAATTGCCCCAATCTCAGTACATAGTATTGCCGGATGGCGCAGCGCTTATCCGGCCCTACAGCAGCCTAACAACGTAGGCCGGATAAGGTGTTTTTTCCGCTATCCGGCAGAATTAAATGAGTAATCAAAACGATGAGTCTGAACCTGGTAAGTGAACAATTGCTAGCGGCAAATGGCCTGAAACATCAGGATCTGTTTGCCATCCTGGGCCAACTGGCCGAACGCCGTCTTGATTACGGCGATCTCTATTTTCAGTCGAGCTATCACGAATCCTGGGTTTTAGAAGACCGCATCATTAAAGATGGTTCTTACAATATCGATCAGGGCGTTGGCGTGCGCGCCATCAGCGGCGAGAAAACAGGGTTTGCCTATGCAGACCAGATTAGCCTGTTGGCGCTGGAACAAAGCGCTCATGCCGCGCGTACTATCGTGCGTGACAACGGTGACGGCAAAGTAAAAACGCTGGGGGCCGTGGAGCATCAGGCGCTTTACACCTCGGTTGATCCGTTGCAGAGCATGAGCCGTGAAGAAAAACTCGATATCCTGCGCCGCGTAGACAACGTGGCCCGTGCCGCCGACAAACGCGTCCAGGAAGTGACCGCCAGCCTGACCGGTGTTTATGAACTGATCCTGGTGGCCGCGACTGATGGTACGCTGGCCGCTGACGTCCGCCCGCTGGTACGTTTGTCCGTAAGCGTACAGGTCGAAGAGGACGGTAAGCGTGAGCGCGGCGCCAGCGGTGGCGGCGGTCGTTTTGGCTATGACTATTTCCTTGGCGACCTTGATGGTGAAGTCCGTGCCGACGCGTGGGCGAAAGAGGCCGTACGCATGGCGTTAGTCAATCTGTCCGCGGTAGCAGCGCCTGCTGGTACGCTGCCGGTAGTACTCGGGGCTGGCTGGCCTGGCGTTCTGCTGCATGAAGCGGTCGGTCATGGTCTGGAAGGTGATTTTAACCGCCGTGGCACCTCGGTATTCAGCGGTCACATGGGTGAGCTGGTGGCGTCAGAACTGTGTACCGTTGTGGATGATGGCACAATGGCGGACCGTCGTGGTTCCGTGGCTATCGATGACGAAGGGACACCGGGTCAGTACAACGTGCTGATCGAAAACGGCATTCTGAAAGGCTACATGCAGGACAAACTGAATGCGCGCCTGATGGGCGTAGCGCCAACGGGTAACGGTCGCCGTGAATCTTACGCGCACCTGCCGATGCCGCGTATGACCAACACCTATATGCTGCCGGGGAAATCCACGCCGCAGGAAATCATCGAATCCGTTGAATACGGTATTTATGCGCCTAACTTTGGCGGCGGTCAGGTGGATATCACCTCCGGGAAATTTGTATTCTCGACATCCGAAGCGTACCTGATTGAAAACGGTAAAGTGACCAAACCGGTGAAAGGCGCAACGCTGATTGGCTCCGGTATCGAAGCGATGCAGCAGATTTCGATGGTGGGTAACGACCTGAAACTGGATAACGGGGTTGGCGTTTGCGGTAAAGAAGGACAGAGCTTGCCGGTGGGCGTGGGCCAGCCGACGCTGAAGGTGGATAACTTGACCGTAGGTGGCACCGCGTAACGACCCGGTCGCCGGATAGCGCTCAGCGTATCCGGCCTGGAATGTGCGCTGGCACTGAATGTAGGCCCGGTAAGCAAAGCGCTACCGGGCTTTTTTATTTCTCTTTGCCCCGGCCGTACATCCCCTGAAACAGCTGCGCCACATCGACAAAATAATCCGTCAGATAGTTAATCACCACCTGGACCTTGAGCGGTAGTTTGTCTTTTTCGGTATACAGTGCATAGACCGGACGTGGATCCGACTGGTAGCGGGGCAGCAGGATCTCCACTTCGCCACGATTGATCTCATTGATCACCCACATCAGCGGCACATAGGCAATACCCGCGCCTGCGGCCAGCCAGCGCACCAGCGTCATCGGATCGTTAGTCACGAAGCGCCCTTCTGGGATCAGGCGGGTAGAGATCCCCTCCGGAGCGATAAGTTCGAATTCATTATCCGGGCGCACGCTGTATTCCAGCCACGAGTGGTTACTGAGATCGGCGGGTTTTTCCGGCACGCCAAACTGCGCGAGATAGCTTTTAGCGGCGCAGACCACCATCGGCATGGTTCCCAGGCGACGTGAAAACAGGCTGGAGTCCTGCAACGCGCCGACGCGAATAACCACGTCCAGACCGTCGGCGATTAAATCCGGTGCCGGGATGCCTGTTACCAGATTTACCGTCAATCCTGGATACTCTTTCAGCATCGTTGCGGTCAACCCGGCGAGGACATTTTGTGCCATGGTTGAAGAACAGCCAATGCGCAAGGTGCCGATGGGCGTGTTGTTAAAGGCATAAAGCTGTTCGTGAACATCCTGTGCTTCGTGCAGCATCCGGCGGCAACCCTGATAATAAATTTTACCGGCTTCGGTTAGCCCAATGCTGCGTGTGCTGCGGTTTAGCAGCTTGACCTGTAGCTCATCTTCCAGTTTAGAGACCGTCTGGCTTATCGATGAAACGCTCATTTGTAGCTGTCTTGCGGCGGCGGTGAAGGAGCCCAGTTCGACAACTTTGGCAAACACCGACATACGTTTTAATCGTTCCATTGTTCACTCTGACTTAAAAGTGATTTAGATCACATAATATAGATAACAGCATAACAGTTACGTTAATATATTATTATTCAAATAACAGCTATGTCGCTCTCGCCTGGCTCATCCTTGCCCTTCTCTGCGGTGACATACGCTAGAAAATCTATCACCTGCACTCTCTTAAGCTACCAAGGTCAACATGAGTCTGTTTCCCGTTATCGTGGTGTTTGGTCTGTCCTTCCCACCGATTTTTTTCGAATTACTTTTGTCACTGGCGATTTTCTGGCTGGTGCGCCGGGTACTGGTTCCAACTGGCATCTATGATTTTGTCTGGCACCCGGCTCTGTTTAACACCGCGCTGTATTGCTGCCTGTTCTATTTAATAACGCGCCTGTTCGTTTGAGGTTGAAGTGAAAACACTAACAAGAAAACTCTCCCGTACGGCCACGACTCTCGTACTGGTCATTCTGGCCTTCATCGCCATTTTCCGCGCATGGGTGTTCTACACCGAGTCGCCGTGGACGCGTGATGCGCGCTTCAGCGCCGACGTTGTGGCAATAGCCCCGGATGTCGCCGGGCTTATCACTAACGTCAACGTTCATGATAATCAACTGGTGAAGAAAGACCAGGTCCTGTTTACCATCGATCAGCCGCGCTATAAAAAAGCGCTCGAAGAAGCGGAAGCAGACGTCGCCTACTATCAGGTGTTATCACAGGAAAAACGCCAGGAGGCCAGCCGTCGTAATCGGCTGGGCGTGCAGGCTATGTCTCGTGAAGAGATCGACCAGTCAAACAATGTCCTGCAAACCGTATTACACCAGCTTGCGAAGGCGCAGGCGACCCGCGACCTGGCGAAATTAGATCTGGAACGTACCGTCATTCGCGCGCCAGCAGATGGCTGGGTGACTAACCTGAACGTCTACAGCGGCGAATTTATTACTCGCGGCTCTACGGCGGTGGCGTTGGTCAAACAGCATTCTTTTTATGTGCTGGCCTATATGGAAGAAACCAAGCTGGAAGGCGTCCGCCCTGGGTATCGCGCAGAGATCACCCCGCTGGGCAGTAATCATGTGCTGAAGGGCACCGTTGATAGCGTGGCGGCTGGTGTAACGAATGCCAGCAGCACGCGGGACGCAAAGGGTATGGCGACCATTGATTCCAATCTTGAATGGGTGCGTCTGGCGCAGCGTGTACCGGTGCGAATTCGTCTTGATGAGCAGCAGGGAACCCTGTGGCCTGCGGGGACTACGGCTACCGTCGTCATTACCGGCAAGCAGGATCGCGATGCAAGCCGGGAATCCTTCTTCCGTAAAATGGCGCACCGCCTGCGCGAGTTTGGCTAATCGTGATGGGCATTTTCTCTATTGCCAACCAGCATATCCGCTTTGCGGTAAAACTGGCGTGCGCGATTGTACTGGCGCTGTTCGTTGGCTTTCACTTCCAACTTGAGACCCCGCGCTGGGCAGTGCTGACCGCCGCCATTGTGGCGGCTGGCCCGGCCTTTGCCGCTGGCGGAGAGCCCTATTCTGGTGCTATACGCTATCGCGGCATGCTGCGTATTGTTGGGACATTTATCGGCTGTATTGCTGCACTGATCATTATCATCAGCATGATCCGCGCCCCGTTATTGATGATCCTGGTGTGTTGTATCTGGGCCGGTTTTTGTACCTGGATCTCGTCGCTTGTGAAGATCGAAAACTCCTATGCCTGGGGACTTTCGGGCTATACGGCGCTGATCATCGTCATTACCATCCAGGCTGAACCGCTGCTGACGCCGCAATTTGCGCTCGAACGCTGTAGTGAAATAGTGATGGGGATTGTCTGTGCTATTGTGGCCGATCTGCTCTTTTCGCCCCGTTCGGTGAAACAGGAGATTGATGTCGAACTGGACAGCCTGCTGGTGGCGCAGTATCAGCTTATGCAGCTGTGCATTAAGCATGGTGACAGTGAAGAAGTGGACAAAGCCTGGGGCGATTTAGTCCGGCGTACGGCGGCGCTGGAAGGCATGCGAAGTAACCTGAATATGGAGTCCTCACGCTGGGGGCGGGCTAACCGCAGGCTCAAAGCATTGAACACGCTGTCACTCACGCTCATCACGCAGTCCTGTGAAACCTATCTTATTCAGAACACTCGACCCGAACTGATCACTGATACCTTCCGCGAGTTGTTCAATATGCCGGTTGAAACGGTGCAGGATGTTCATAAACAGTTGAAGCGGATGCGGCGGGTGATTGCCTGGACCGGCGAACGCGAAACGCCGATCACGATATATAGTTGGGCAGGCGCCGCGACGCGCTACCTGTTGCTCAAACGCGGTGTACTGAGTAATACCAAAATTAGCGCCACGGAAGAAGAGATCCTGCAAGGTGAGCCAGTGGTGAAGGTGGAGTCTGCCGAGCGCCATCATGCGATGGTCAACTTCTGGCGCACCACGCTTTCTTGTGTGCTGGGAACTTTATTCTGGCTGTGGACCGGATGGACCTCCGGCAGCGGCGCAATGGTGATGATTGCGGTTGTCACTTCGCTGGCAATGCGTTTGCCCAACCCGCGCATGGTGGCGATAGACTTTATTTACGGTACGTTGGCGGCGTTACCGCTCGGGGCGCTCTATTTCCTGGTGATTATCCCCAATACGCAACAAAGCATGTTGTTACTGTGCCTGAGCCTGGCGGTGCTGGGGTTCTTTCTGGGTATAGAGGTACAGAAACGACGGCTGGGATCAATGGGGGCGCTGGCCAGCACTATTAATATCATCGTGCTGGATAACCCGATGACCTTCCACTTTAGCCAGTTCCTTGACAGTGCGCTGGGGCAGATTGTTGGCTGCGTGCTGGCATTTATCGTCATTCTGTTGGTGCGCGATAACTCTCGTGACAGAACGGGTCGCGTGTTGCTCAACCAGTTTGTTTCGGCGGCGGTTTCAGCGATGACCACCAACGTGGTACGTCGTAAAGAAAACCATCTCCCGGCGCTTTATCAGCAGCTGTATTTGCTGATGAACAAATTTCCCGGCGACCTGGCGAAGTTTCGCCTGGCGCTGACGATGATCATTGCGCATCAGCGCCTGCGCGATGCGCCGATACCGGTAAACGAGGATCTATCCACGTTCCATCGCCAGCTTCGTCGCACTGCGGATCACGTGATTTCCGCAGGCAACGACGACAAGCGCCGACGCTACTTTAGCCAGTTGCTGGAAGAGCTTGAGATTTATCAGGAGAAATTAATCATCTGGCAAGCGCCACCGCAGGTGACCGAGCCGGTAAAACGACTTAGCGGGATGCTGCACAAATACCAGCATGCGCTAACCAGTAATTAAGAGTTGGAAACCGACGCTAAAGGCGTCGGTTTTTTTATGGCTATACTTACCTGAAAATGCAGGAGGTTCCTGCATATTGATGGTCTGTAGAGTGACTGGCGTCGGGATGGTGGCTATAGATGAACATCTATACATTTGATTTTGACGAGATAGAAGACCAGGGGGATTTCTACCGTGAGTTTACGCGCGCGTTCGGTCTCGCCCGGGAAAAGGTGGTTGATTTAGATTCTCTGTGGGAGGTGGTTATCGGGGACGTTTTACCGCTGCCGCTGGAGATTGAATTTGTTCATTTGCCGGACAAGTTACGCAGGCGATACGGCGCGCTGATTTTACTGTTCGATGAAGCGGAAGAAGAGCTGGAAGGACAGCTGCGCTTTAACGTTCGTCACTCAATGTAAGGCATAAAAAAGCCCCCGGCAGGCGGGGGCAAGTCGTCGGACTAGACGACGAGGGTTTATTTGTAGAGTTCTGCAGTCGCGTGCCAGTGAGCGCCTTCACGGAGTTCAGTGACGCGATAGCTGCTGGCACCCGCTTTTTCAGCTTTAGCGGCGATGGCCTGACGCATGTCCATTGGTGAGCTACCGATCTGAGATACGGAGATGCTGCCCATGGATTGCAGGTTCTGTGCTTCTTGTGAGTTCACCTGAGTCACTGCGGCGCTTGCACCGAAAGAGAGAACAGAAAGAAGGCTTAAGGTTGCAATAGTTGTTTTGATTTTCATGATATTTACCTCGTCGAATTCTTTTATTGGGGTCTGCGTTTCGTGACCCTCATCACAAAATCAAGTATACACTAATCACTCGATAAATTAATACCACGCTAATTGTTTCCATGGGGGTTAAGTATTAAGAAAAATATTTTTTATAACCAAACAGAATTAAAAATAGGGTTTTAAACATCAATTTTATAATAAATTCAATTAAATCATTGAGATATGAATTTTTGCAAAATGTGCGTTTTTAACTCTTCATATTCGCTATGTGAATGACTTTTGACGGTTAAACGCACCATTTGTTAAATCAATGACAGTGGATAATAGAGGGAGGAGGGTGGATACAGAGGTTTTTCCCCCGCCGCGAGGCGACGGGGAGGAAGTATTACAGCTCTTGTTCAAACAGTTCCAGAATGGCTTCGTACAAATCTTTTACCGTAAAACCCTTAGCTGGGGTGGTGAAGATGGTATCGTCACCGGCAATTGTACCCAGAATACCTTCCGCTTTACCTAATGAGTCCAGCAGACGTGCAATCAACTGAGCAGCACCAGGGCTGGTATGAATAACCACAACTGCATCGTTGTAATCGATATCCAATACCAGATTTTTCAGTGGACTGGATGTTGTAGGTACCCCTAACTCTGCCGGCAGGCAGTACACCATTTCCATTTTCGCATTGCGGGTACGCACGGCGCCGAACTTGGTCAGCATGCGAGAAACCTTGGACTGATTGATATTATCAAAGCCCTGATCCTGCAACGCGAGGACGATTTCGCCCTGAGAGCTGAACTTTTCTTCTTTAAGCAGCGCTTTAAACGCCTTTACTAATTCTTCTTGTTTTGCCGAGCTTCGCATAAGTCACCCGTAATATGGCGGTAGAAACAACATTATTGTGCATACAGATGAATTTTTATGCAAACAGTCTGCCTTGTTCAAGGCTGAAATAATGTTATGAAAGAGCGGAATTTTATCAAATTTCGTTATCAAGAAACATGCCTGTGTCACGGCTCGCAAATAAGGTTAAAAGTAAATTAAATGTTATCAAATTGATGTTGTTTTGAGAGGTGGGTAGGGTATATTGTCAGCACCTGTTGGAAAGTTGCTCTACTGTGCGGGTGGTTTTGAATTACGTAACTTAGGTTTTATTTTACGTAAGTTAAATGCATAAAAGCCAAATTTGCGTGACTACGCATTCTTGACGCGTGGTTGTTGTATTCGTTGGATTTGTGAATTAAGGTCGCCGCCGCGGAGCAATAGACACTTTGCTTATCAATATAATAAGGAGTTTAGGATGAAAGTTGCAGTCCTCGGCGCTGCTGGTGGTATCGGTCAGGCGCTAGCATTACTGTTAAAAACCCAACTGCCTTCAGGTTCAGAACTCTCCCTGTACGACATCGCTCCAGTAACGCCTGGCGTGGCCGTTGATTTGAGCCATATCCCTACTGCTGTGAAAATCAAAGGCTTCAGCGGCGAAGACGCTACCCCTGCACTGGAAGGTGCTGATGTGGTACTGATCTCTGCGGGTGTCGCACGTAAACCGGGTATGGATCGTTCCGACCTGTTCAACGTTAACGCCGGTATCGTGAAGAACCTGGTGCAGCAGGTTGCTAAAACCTGCCCGAAAGCATGTATCGGTATCATCACCAACCCGGTGAACACGACCGTTGCTATCGCTGCAGAAGTGCTGAAAAAAGCAGGCGTATACGATAAGAACAAACTGTTTGGCGTGACCACGCTGGACATCATCCGCTCCAACACCTTTGTTGCGGAACTGAAAGGCAAGCAGCCTGGTGACGTTGAAGTCCCGGTTATTGGCGGCCACTCTGGCGTGACCATTCTCCCGCTGCTGTCACAAATCCCTGGCGTGAGCTTCACTGAGCAAGAAGCGGCTGACCTGACCAAACGTATCCAGAATGCGGGTACTGAAGTTGTGGAAGCTAAAGCCGGTGGCGGATCTGCAACCCTGTCTATGGGTCAGGCTGCAGCACGTTTCGGCCTGTCACTGGTTCGCGCGCTGAGCGGCGAAAAAGGCGTGGTTGAATGTGCTTACGTTGAAGGCGACGGCCAGTATGCTCGCTTCTTCTCTCAGCCGCTGCTGTTGGGTAAAAACGGCGTAGAAGAACGCCAGTCTATCGGCAAGCTGAGCGCATTTGAGCAGAGCTCACTGGAAGGTATGCTGGATACGCTGAAGAAAGATATCACCCTGGGTGAAGAGTTCGTTAAATAACGCCTTTATGTAGGCCGGATGGCGGTGTTTAGCACTTTATCCGTCCTACAAATATCGCGAATTTGACGCATAAAAAAACCGGAGCTATCTCCGGTTTTTTTACATCATTTCGTTTGTGATTTAGTTTGTAGCCGGGTATTCCTGAATCGTTACCAGCAGCGTCAACTGCTTGTCATCACGCATCACGACAACTGAGATAACCGAACCAGGGCGAATCTCTGCCACCTGGTCCATGGTCTCCAGCGCAGATACCGCCGGTTTGTTATTGACCGAAATAATCAGATCGTTAACCTGAATTCCTGCCTGCGCTGCCGGACCGTCTGGGGCCACTTCGTTAACTACAATCCCCTGAATTTGATCCATCCCGCCGCCCTGGGCGTGCAGTGGCGCAATTTCGCGACCGCTGATGCCGATGTAGCCACGAATCACGCGTCCGTCACGAATCAGCTTATCCATGATTTTGGTTGCCAACTGAAACGGAATAGCAAAGCCGATCCCTTCCGGGGTTTCGCCATCGTTGCTCTTATCAAATGACAGCGTGTTAATACCCATTAACTCGCCCTGCGAGTTGACCAACGCGCCGCCGGAGTTGCCGTGGTTGATGGAGGCATCCGTTTGCAGGAAGTTTTGCCGTCCAGTCGGGTTCAGGCCAATACGACCGGTGGCGCTGATAATCCCCTGAGTGATGGTTTGCCCAAGGTTGTACGGGTTACCAATGGCGAGGACGACATCGCCGATGTGCGGCACGCGTTTGTTATTAATTGGAATTGTCGGCAGTCCGCCAGTCGCGTTGATTTTCAGCACCGCAAGATCGGTTAACGTATCAGAACCCACAAGCAGCGCTTCGAATACACGCCCATCCTGCAACGCGACGATGATTTGGTCGGCATCATTAATGACGTGCTTATTGGTAATGATATAGCCGCGCAGATCCATGATAACGCCTGAGCCGAGTGTGCGGATCTCAAGCTGGTTATGTGCTGTGCTGTTCATACTACGGTTATAAACGTTAACGACGGCAGGCGCTGCACGGCGAACCGCCGGGTTATAGCTGGCGGGCGTTTCATCTGCACTGTCGAACTGTGGCGCGGTAAGCGTATTTATTTTTCGCAGAGAGGGCATCGCGGCCAGCAGAATAGCGCCGACGATTAAACCAATCGCGACCGAACGTAAAAGCTTCACAAACATGATGGCGGCGTCATTAATAAAGGGAACGGCAGCAGCATATCACGAGTTTACCGGACATCACACGGGGGGCTGATGTCCGGTTGCATGCGTTAACGCAGGAGCAGGTAAATACTCTCGTTACCGCGCACTACCTGCAGAGCAATGATCGACGGTTTCGTTTCCAGCACTTTACGCATTTCGGCGATCGAGTTTACACGATCGCGGTTAACGCCAATGATAACGTCATCTTTATGCAGACCGGCCTGCGCGGCTGGGCTACTTTTTTCAACGTTATCAATTTTGATGCCTTTGGTGCCGTCTTTAAGCTGACCGTCACTGAGCGTAGCCCCTTGCAACGCAGGAGCAATCATCTCCGCGCTGGCGGACGATGATGTACTGGTATCCAGGGTTACTTCAACCTCCAGCGGTTTACCGTTACGCAGCAGGCCCAGTTTGACTTTGGTCCCTGGTTCGGTTGTCGCTATGCGTGAACGCAGTTCGGCGAAGCTGTTGAGCGGTTTGCCGTTGAGGCTGGTAATGACGTCACCAGACTTCACACCTGCTTTTGCGGAGCCAGAGTTAGGCAGAACCTCGCTGACAAACGCGCCGCGCTGCACGTCCAGTTTGAACGCTTTGGCGATATCGGCGGTCATTTCGGTGCCTTTAATTCCCAGCAGACCACGTTTGATTTCACCAAACTGCATCAGTTGCTGCGCCAGCGTGCGTGCCATATTGCTCGGGATCGCAAAACCAATACCGATGCTACCGCCGCCGGGGGCCAGAATCGCGGTGTTAATGCCAATCAGCTCACCATTGAGGTTTAGCAACGCGCCGCCGGAGTTACCCCGGTTGATGGAGGCGTCGGTCTGAATAAAGTTTTCCAGACCTTCCAGGTTCAACCCGCTGCGACCCAAAGCCGATACGATGCCGGAGGTGGCCGTTTGCCCCAAACCAAACGGGTTACCCACGGCCACCGCGAAATCACCGACGCGGAGTTTGTCGGAGTCGGCAATGGCAATTTGCGTCAGGTTGCTGGGGTGTTGAATTTGCAGCAGAGCGATATCGCTCTGGTCGTCGCTGCCGATAAGCTTAGCGTCGAACTCACGGCCATCGTTAAGCTGGACGCTGATTTTTTGCGCCTGGTTGATGACGTGATTATTGGTCAGGACGTAGCCTTTGGCGGCATCAATGATGACCCCGGAACCCAGCCCTTCAAAAGGTTGTGCAGGTTGATCGGGAAGTTCATCACCAAAAAACTTTTTGAACTCTTCCGGGACTTTCTGCCCCTGAGCGGCGGTGCCTTCGACCCTTACGCTCACCACGGCAGGTAACACTTTCTCCAGCATCGGGGCGAGGCTGGGGAGCGCAGCCTGACCGGGAACCTGGCCGGGAATCGACGCTGCGGCTGGGAATGGCGCCGAGAGAGTTAACCCGACACTTAACGCTAATGCACTCAACAGCTGGGTTTGTTTTTTCATGGATCCTGCTCTCGTACCTTGAGTAAACGGAAGATGATTCAAAACAGTTTGATGTTATTGAATTTTCGGTTTGGTCACAATGAGGCTAACGACTAAATAATAGCTGGGACAGGAAGAGAAGCGGAGGGCGCAATTGCTGCGCCCAATAAATTTCTTAACGATGTGCAGTTAGTCGCGCTTTGCGCCACTACGCAGCAGGCCAGATGCGCCTTCAGAATAGTCACGCGGCATCTGAACCGGCGCCTGATCGTTACCCGCTTCGGATTCTGCCAGACGATTACGGAACGGATTATTTTCCGGTGACATACCCGGCAGCAGGTTGCTGGAGCTTTTCGCCATATGCTGGTAGATCTGACGATAATCGTCCGCCATGTTATCCAGCAGTTCAGCGCTGCGGGCAAAGTGGCTCACCAGCTCTTCGCGGTACTCTTCCAGCTCAGCTTTATTTTTTTCCAGTTCGTACTGCAATGCCTGCTGTTGGCGTAATTTACGATTACCAAAACGCATGGCTACAGCACCAATAATGATACCGACGACTAACCCAATTAGCGCATATTCCCAGGTCATGAACATCTCCCGTTGTCTTGTGTTTCCGTAGGGTGTTGGCTTTAGGCTCCATGCCTGCGCCTGATTATGCCACTATAACCGCTAATCCCGTAGAAGTGGAATCCCGTGTTTATATCACGTAATGTAGAACGGCCTTTTTTTCGTCAACCGTGAGCGACGGCACATCGATTCTCAAGGAATAACAATAACATCATGCAAAGCCTTTCCCCGACATCGCGTTACCAGCAAGCCCTCAAAGACGGCAGTCATCAGCCCGACAACGTACAACAAGAAGCAGTGAATCGACTGGAAACAATTTTCCAGGCGCTTTCGACGCCAGCACGTCCTGCGCCGCAGGAGAGCGGACTGATGGCGCGTTTTGGCAAATTGCTGGGAAAACGTGAGTCATCGACCAACGCGCCGGTGCGTGGTCTGTATATGTGGGGCGGAGTCGGGCGAGGAAAAACGTGGCTGATGGATCTGTTCTTCCATAGCCTGCCGGGCGGGCGTAAACAGCGTTTGCACTTTCACCGTTTTATGCTGCGTGTCCATGAAGAGCTTACGGCCCTACAGGGGCAGAGCGATCCGCTGGAAATTATTGCCGACCGCTTTAAGGCCGAAACGGACGTGCTGTGCTTTGACGAATTTTTTGTTTCTGACATCACCGACGCCATGCTGCTCGGCGGTCTGATGAAGGCGCTGTTTGCCCGTGGTATTACGCTGGTGGCAACCTCCAATATTCCGCTTGATGAGCTGTATCGCAACGGTTTGCAACGCACGCGTTTTCTTCCTGCCATTGATGCCATCAAACAGCATTGTGACATCATGAATGTCGATGCTGGCGTCGATTATCGTCTGCGCACCTTAACGCAGGCGCATTTGTGGTTGTCGCCACTGAATGAGGAAACCCGCCAGCAGATGGACAAGCTGTGGCTGGCATTAGCGGGAACGAAAAGTGAACATGCGCCGACGCTGGAGATCAATCATCGTCCGATGCAGACGCTGGCCGTCGAAAACCAAACGCTGGCGGTGTCGTTCACCACGCTCTGTGTCGATGCGCGTAGTCAGCATGACTACATTGCGCTATCGCGTCTGTTTCATACGGTGCTGTTGTCTGATGTGCCGGTCATGACGACGCTGATGGAGAGCGAAGCGCGGCGTTTTATCGCACTGGTGGATGAGTTCTACGAACGCCACGTTAAGCTGGTGGTCAGTGCGGCCTCACCACTTTATGAAATTTATCAGGGCGAGCGTCTGAAGTTTGAATTTCAGCGTTGTTTGTCGCGTTTGCAGGAGATGCAAAGCGAAGAGTATCTGAAGCGGGAACATTTAGCCGGTTAAACCTGCTGCAAATCACATAAAGGGGTCGATCTTTGACCCTGACTTCTCTATAATCTTGCGACCCCACGTTACGAGAGAGTTTTTTTCCCAAAACTTTCTATGCGCCGGCATAGGCTATTCGAAGGGGTAGGTTTGCTGGACAATGTCGTGTGAACCTCAACTGACAAAACGTTTGGGTGTTCACCAACGTGTAACTTATTTATTTGGGTAAGCTTTTAATGAAAACTTTTACAGCTAAACCAGAAACCGTAAAACGCGACTGGTATGTTGTTGACGCGACCGGTAAAACTCTGGGCCGTCTGGCTTCCGAACTGGCTCTGCGCCTGCGCGGTAAGCACAAAGCGGAATATACTCCGCACGTAGATACCGGTGATTACATCATCGTTCTGAACGCTGACAAAGTTGCTGTAACTGGCAACAAGCGTACTGACAAAGTGTACTATCACCACACCGGTCACATCGGCGGTATCAAACAAGCGACCTTTGAAGAGATGATTGCTCGCCGTCCTGAGCGTGTGCTTGAAATCGCGGTTAAAGGCATGCTGCCAAAAGGCCCGCTGGGTCGTGCTATGTTCCGTAAACTGAAAGTTTACGCTGGCAACGAGCACAACCACGCGGCACAGCAACCGCAAGTTCTTGACATCTAATCGGGATTATAGGCAATGGCTGAAAATCAATACTACGGCACTGGTCGCCGCAAAAGTTCCGCAGCTCGCGTTTTCATCAAACCGGGCAGTGGTAAAATCGTAATCAACCAACGTTCTCTGGAACAGTACTTCGGTCGTGAAACTGCCCGCATGGTAGTTCGTCAGCCGCTGGAACTGGTCGACATGGTTGAGAAACTGGATCTGTACATCACTGTTAAAGGTGGTGGTATCTCTGGTCAGGCTGGTGCGATCCGTCACGGTATCACCCGCGCTCTGATGGAGTACGACGAATCCCTGCGTGGCGAACTGCGTAAAGCTGGCTTCGTTACCCGTGATGCTCGTCAGGTTGAACGTAAGAAAGTCGGTCTGCGTAAAGCACGTCGTCGTCCTCAGTTCTCCAAACGTTAATTGTACTCTGCTTCGGCAGACGACAATTTGCGAAAAAACCCGCTTCGGCGGGTTTTTTTATCGTTACTGCTCTCCGTATAACCACGGTAATCCGCTGATTGCCACCTCTTTTTCCCCATTTCAAGAATCGACTCACCACAAAGGTCACAAAATCTGGTAAACTATCATCCAATTTTCTGCCCAAATGTCCGGTATCGTTCATTTTTTGTTTGTATTTTGAACAGTAATGGCTTTCCCGAATATGGGTGACATCACTTCTGGCTGGCCACTTAGTGGCTGGTAGCAGTAAAAATTCTGAATATACCTGGAGGTTTTCATGGCTGTCGCTGCCAACAAACGTTCGGTAATGACGCTGTTTTCTGGTCCTACTGACATCTATAGCCATCAGGTCCGCATTGTGCTGGCTGAGAAAGGTGTTAGTTTCGAGATTGAGCATGTGGAGAAGGACAATCCACCGCAGGATCTGATCGACCTCAACCCGAATCAGAGCGTACCGACACTGGTGGATCGTGAGCTGACCCTGTGGGAATCTCGCATCATTATGGAATACCTGGATGAGCGCTTCCCGCATCCGCCGCTGATGCCGGTTTACCCGGTTGCGCGTGGTGAAAGCCGCCTGTACATGCAGCGTATTGAAAAAGACTGGTACACGCTGATGAACGTCATCGTGAACGGTTCTGCTTCTGAAGCCGAAGTCGCGCGTAAGCGTCTGCGCGAAGAACTGCTGGCAATTGCACCAGTATTTGGCCAGAAACCTTACTTCCTGAGCGATGAGTTCAGCCTGGTAGACTGCTACCTGGCGCCGCTGCTGTGGCGTTTACCGCAGCTGGGCATTGAATTCAACGGTGCAGGTTCGAAAGAACTGAAAGGGTACATGACTCGCGTCTTTGAACGTGATTCTTTCCTGGCTTCTCTGACTGAGCCTGAACGTGAAATGCGTCTGGGCCGGGGTTAACCTGTATGGATTTGCCACAGCTAACACCACGCCGTCCGTATCTGCTGCGCGCATTCTATGAGTGGTTGTTAGACAACCAGCTTACGCCGCACCTGGTGGTGGATGTGACGCTTCAGGACGTGCAGGTTCCTATGGAATATGCGCGTGACGGGCAAATTGTTCTGAATATCGCACCGCGTGCGGTGGGTAACCTGGAACTGGCTAACGATGAAGTGCGCTTTAACGCGCGCTTCGGTGGTGTGCCGCGTCAGGTTTCTGTACCGCTGGCGGCAGTTCTGGCAATTTATGCTCGTGAAAATGGCGCCGGTACTATGTTCGAGCCGGAAGCCGCCTACGACGAAGATGTCGCCAGCTTAAATGATGACGACAACGACGCACCTGGTTTTGAGAGTGAAACGGTCATGTCGGTCATTGATGGCGATAAGCCTGACAATGGCGAGGACAACGATCCGGATGACACTCCGCCGCCGCCTCGCGGTGGGCGTCCAGCGCTACGCGTAGTGAAATAAAAAAACAGGCCCTTTGGGGCCTGTTCTGTTTTCTGCCTTCGGGATCAGTAAAACAGCGTGATGGTGGCTATCATATTGACCACAAATCCCACCGCCATCGGAATGGCCGTACGTTTTACCACCTCAAAGGGCGATACGCCCGCAATACCTGATGTCACCACAATGACCGCTGTAATGGGAGATACCGCCCGGGCCAGCGTAGTAGCAAAATGCATCGGCATAATCATCACTACCGCAGGAATATGTAGTCCGGCGGCAATATCTGGAATCAGGCTGGCAAAAGACATAAACGGGGCGTTACCTGACCCCATGACAATCGCACAGGCGGCAATGACCACGGCCATGATGATCATCACGCCGATACCGCCAAGGCCGGAATGCTCTGCACCTTTTATTACAGCGTCGACAGTCCCGATAGTCGTCAACCCTTTCGCAAAGATCTCACCGGCGACCACCAGCGTGACAACGTTGGCAAACTGGGTTCCCATGCCGTCAAAGAAGGCCTGCACGTCATCCATCGTTTCGCGCAGATTATGTTTATGTAGGAACTCGACAAACATCGTCAGCGTCATGCTCATCAGCATGACCACCACCAGATTCAGCTCTGTTTTCATTAACCCCATATGCGCCAGGGCAAGCGAGCCCAACATCAGAAGCAACGGCATGACGGGTAGAATGGCGTAATAGAGAGGTGGCACGTTTTCCAGCGTCTTTTGTTCAGCGAATCCGTTGCTTTCCGGGAATGCTTTTTTATCAAACTGCCGCTGAACGAAAAAATGTGCAATAGCGACGGCGACGATAACGCACGATGCGACGGGTAACTGATAGTGAAAGAAGTAGGTAGCGATTTTCATGCCCGCCACCTGCGCGGCAAAAATAGAGTTGGTTTCCAGAATGCCCCATTCAATTGACATTGAAGTGGCAATGACCGCCACCGCGGATAAACGGCTCACGCCAAGACTGACCAGCGTCGGGAACAGCGTCACCATCAGCAGCATGCCTAAACCGGAAGCGCTGGTGATGAACTGCGCCATGATCTGACCAATCACATAGGTGGCGGCAAGAACAACATAGGGTGAGCGGATTAGCTTAAGCGGGCGGCTTAACAGGCTAACCATCGCTCTGCTGGCCCCCATCCTGTCCATATAACGGGCATAACCACCTACTGCCATGATTGATAACCCTAGTCCGGCCGCCCGATTGGAAAGCATACGCAGAATTTCGTTGTAAATATCGACCAGTAGATAGCCGCTGCTCTTGTCGTTAGCGACCAGCGCGCCGTAGCCTAGCCAGACGCCGCAGATCATCAGGAAGATCCCCGCGGCTGCCAGCACTACCTGCGGTTTGTAGTTTTTGAGGATCAGGTAACCCATCGTTAATAAAACGATGACAGAGATAATGATGCCGAACATTGTTTCACTCCATGCCAGAGAAGAAGATAAATCCGGTAATAACGCTGTTGTCCAAACGGATGTTATATTTTTTCGGGCGATTTTTATGGAGTGAATATCTTATTTTTAATTCGATGTTTAAATTATTTATCGTTATAAAATAGATGGTTATGATAATTTATCACGTTCATATTCATAAATTTCACGAAGCGAATATGATTGTTTTCAATTAAAGATAAGCTGAATGTTTTAGCGTAACAAAATATCCGGATGCGTTAGACCGCCAATAAGCCCGACAGTCTGATTGACCATCATTTCACCCTGCTTTCGATCCTGTGTTAGGATAAACCCGCTGTTATTTGTCACCACGACTTAGCTGAATGGGCCCTATGAACGCATTTGATTCGCAAGCTGAAGACTCTCCATCCACCATTGGCCGTAGCTTACGCAATCGCCCGCTGGCGCGTAAAAAACTGTCTGAAATGGTTGAAGAAGAACTGGAGCAGATGATTCGTCGTCGGGAATTTGGCGAGGGCGAACAGTTACCGTCTGAGCGGGAGCTGATGGCCTTCTTTAACGTGGGCCGTCCTTCTGTACGAGAAGCGCTGGCAGCGTTAAAACGCAAAGGTCTGGTGCAAATCAACAATGGCGAGCGCGCCCGCGTTTCGCGTCCTTCAGCTGATACCATTATCAGCGAGCTGTCCGGTATGGCGAAAGATTTCCTCGCGCATCCCGGCGGCATTGCCCACTTCGAACAGCTGCGACTGTTCTTTGAATCCAGCCTGGTACGATACGCCGCAGAACATGCGACGGATGAGCAAATCGACAGACTGGCGAAAGCACTGGAGATCAACAGCCAGTCGCTCGATGACAATACGCTGTTCATTCGCTCGGACGTTGATTTTCACCGCATACTGGCGGAGATCCCGGGCAATCCCATCTTTATGGCTATCCATGTTGCGCTGTTAGACTGGCTGATTGCCGCCCGTCCGACCGTAGCCGACCAAGAGTTGTATGAGCACAATAACGTGAGTTATCAGCAGCATATCGCTATTGTCGACGCGATTCGTCAGCGCGACCCTGAGGAAGCTGACCGCGCACTGCAAGAACATCTCAACAGCGTTTCCGCTACCTGGCACGCCTTCAGCAAAAGTAAAAAATTGCGTAAGTAATCGCGATCCTGACGATCGTTTAGTGAGGCAGATCGCACTATAAGCGTTCTGTATTGTATTGCTGCTTATTTGATCTGGTATAACAGGTATAAAGGTATGCAGTCAGATAACACTAATCATCATCAGAGGTAGCTATGGCAAGAGATTTAAAAGGCGTAATGCCAGCGTTGTTAACCCCATTCGATAGCCAACAGCGACTGGACATTGAGAGCCTGCGCCGCCTGGTGCGTTTCAACATTGGGCAAGGGATCGACGGGCTCTATGTCGGTGGGTCTACGGGTGAGGCATTTGTCCAAAACCGCGTTGAGAGAGAGCAGGTACTGGAAATTGTTGCCGAAGAAGCGAAAGGCAAGGTGACGCTGATCGCTCACGTTGGCACAGTGAGTACCGAAGAGAGCCAACAGCTGGCGAGTGCCGCGCATCGCTACGGCTTTGATGCGGTTTCGGCCGTCACACCGTTTTACTATCCGTTCAGCTTTGAAGAGCACTGCGATCACTACCGTGCAATTATTGATTCCGCTGATGGCTTGCCGATGGTGGTCTATAACATCCCGGCGCTGAGCGGCGTAAAACTGACGCTGGCTCAGATCAACACGCTGGTGACGTTGCCGGGCGTTGGCGCGCTGAAGCAAACCTCAGGCGATCTCTATCAGATGGAACAGATCCGCCGCGCTCACCCCGATCTGGTGCTTTATAACGGTTATGACGAGATCTTCGCTTCTGGTCTGCTGGCGGGCGCAGATGGCGGTATCGGTAGCACTTACAACATTATGGGATGGCGTTATCAGGGAATTGTGAAAGCGCTCAAAGAAGGCGACATCCAGACGGCGCAAAAGCTGCAAACCGAGTGCAATAAGGTTATCGATCTGCTCATTAAGGTTGGCGTGTTCCGCGGCCTGAAGACGGTATTGCACTATATGGACGTGGTTTCTGTTCCGCTGTGCCGTAAACCATTTGCCCCGGTAGATGAACAATATCTGCCGGAACTGAAAGCGCTGGCCCAGCAATTAATGCTGGAACGCGACTGATCGGACGCCGGATAGCACAATGCTTATCCGGCCTGCAAAAACAAGACTCGTAGGCCGGATAAGGCGAATCCGCCATCCGGCACCACAACGAAAATAAAGATCGTCGGGAGAGTAAAATGAGTACTTCTACCCTGAGCATCCCGTGGTATCGCCATCTCAATCGGGCACAATGGCGGGCATTTTCTGCCGCCTGGCTGGGATATTTGCTTGATGGTTTTGATTTTGTATTAATCGCCCTTGTGCTGACGGAAGTACAAGGCGAATTCGGACTGACGACGGTGCAGGCGGCCAGTCTGATCTCGGCCGCTTTTATCTCCCGCTGGTTTGGCGGGTTAATGCTGGGCGCGATGGGCGACCGTTATGGACGCCGCCTGGCGATGGTCACCAGTATCATTCTGTTCTCTGTGGGGACGCTGGCCTGCGGCTTCGCGCCGGGCTACACCACCATGTTTATCGCCCGCCTGGTTATCGGTATGGGGATGGCTGGTGAGTACGGCTCCAGCGCAACTTATGTTATTGAAAGCTGGCCCAGGCACCTGCGAAACAAAGCCAGCGGCTTCCTGATTTCCGGCTTCTCTGTAGGCGCAGTGATCGCCGCGCAGGTCTACAGCCTGGTGGTCCCGGTCTGGGGATGGCGCGCGCTGTTCTTCATCGGCATTTTGCCGATTATCTTCGCCCTCTGGCTGCGTAAAAATATTCCGGAAGCGGAAGACTGGAAAGAGAAACACGAAGGCAAAGCGCCGGTACGCACGATGGTGGACATTCTCTACCGGGGTGAACATCGGGTTATCAATATTGTGATGACTCTCGCCGCCGCAACCGCGCTGTGGTTCTGCTTTGCAGGCAACCTGCAAAATGCGGCTATCGTGGCGGTCCTTGGCCTGATATGCGCGTTTATCTTCATTAGTTTTATGGTGCAAAGCAGCGGGAAACGCTGGCCGACGGGCGTCATGCTGATGGTGGTTGTGCTGTTTGCCTTCCTTTACTCGTGGCCGATTCAGGCGCTGCTGCCAACCTATCTGAAAACCGAATTGCTGTATGACCCTTCCACTGTCGCCAGGGTGCTCTTCTTTAGCGGCTTTGGCGCGGCGGTCGGTTGTTGCGTCGGTGGTTTTCTTGGCGACTGGCTGGGCACGCGTAAGGCCTATGTCTGCAGTCTGCTGGCTTCGCAGTTGCTGATTATTCCAGTGTTTGCGATTGGCGGCTCAAACGTCTGGGTACTGGGTTTACTGCTGTTTTTCCAGCAAATGCTCGGTCAGGGGATCTCCGGGATCTTACCAAAACTGATTGGCGGCTATTTCGATACCGACCAGCGTGCGGCGGGTCTGGGCTTCACCTACAACGTGGGTGCACTGGGCGGGGCGCTGGCACCGATCATCGGTGCGCTGATTGCCCAACGACTGGATCTGGGCACCGCGTTGGGATCGCTCTCTTTCGGCCTGACATTTGTGGTGATCCTGCTGATTGGTCTCGATATGCCGTCTCGCGTACAGCGCTGGCTGCGGCCTGAAGCATTGCGTACGCATGATGCCATTGATGGCAAACCGTTTAGCGGGGCCGTGCCGTTTGGCGGCGACAAAAGCACCATGGTGAAATCCAAAAGTTAATCCGTTTGCCCGGTCCTGCACCGGGCAATAGTCATAAGGGAATAAGCATGTCGTTACTTGAACAACTGGATATCAAGATTGCCGCGAACGGCGGGCTGATTGTCTCCTGCCAGCCTGTTCCTGACAGCCCGTTAGATAAACCGGAAATTGTTGCGGCGATGGCGCTGGCCGCAGAACAGGCTGGCGCGGTGGCGTTACGCATTGAAGGGGTGGAAAACCTGAAAGCGACCAGGGCGGTAGTTTCGGTGCCGATTATCGGCATTCTCAAACGTGACCTTGATGACTCTCCGGTCCGCATCACCGCATATCTGGAGGATGTTGATGCGTTAGCGCAGGCAGGCGCTGACATCATCGCCATCGACGGTACCGATCGCGTACGTCCGGTACCTGTAGAAACCTTACTGGCACGTATTCATCATCACCAACGCCTTGCGATGGCTGACTGTTCGTCCATGGCGGATGGCATGGCCTGCCAGAAACTCGGTGCCGAAATCATTGGCACTACCCTTTCTGGTTATACCACGCCAGAAACGCCCGAAGAACCGGATCTGGCTCTGGTGAAGTCTTTAAGCGACGCGGGTTGTCGGGTGATTGCTGAAGGACGTTACAACACGCCAGCGCAGGCCGCTGAGGCGATGCGTCATGGCGCATGGGCGGTGACAGTCGGCTCAGCCATTACCCGGCTGGAGCACATTTGCCAGTGGTACAACACAGCGCTTAAAAAGGCGGTGCTATGACCACGCTGTCGATTGATATTGGCGGCACCAAACTGGCTGTCGCACTGGTAGACAGCAGCCTGCAAATTCAAGAGCGTCATGAATTGCCGACGCCCGCCAGCAAAACACCGGATGCTCTGCGTGCCGCGTTACAAGCACTGGTTGCGCTGCTACAGGGGCAGGCAACGCGGGTGGCGATCGCCTCAACGGGGATTATCCGCGACGGTTCTCTACTGGCGCTGAACCCGCACAACCTCGGCGGGCTGCTGCATTTTCCTCTGGTGCAAACGCTAAAAGATCTCACCGCTTTGCCGACGCTGGCAGTCAATGACGCGCAGGCCGCGGCGTGGGCTGAGTATCATGCGCTTGGCGGCGAGTACCGCGATATGGTGTTTATCACCGTCTCCACCGGTGTAGGCGGCGGGGTGGTAAGTGATGGGAAGTTGCTGACCGGGATTGGCGGTCTGGCCGGGCATCTGGGACATACGCTGGCTGATCCGCATGGGCCGGTGTGCGGTTGCGGGCGTGTGGGTTGTGTCGAGGCGATCGCTTCCGGTCGTGGGATCGCGGCGGCTGCCGAAGGCGCGCTTGCTGGATGCGACGCCAAAACCATTTTTAGCCGCGCCGGGCAGGGTGATGAGCAGGCCAGTCGGTTGATCCATCGTTCGGCACGTACTTTGGCAAGGCTTGTCGCCGATGTGAAGGCCACGATCGATTGCCAGATTGTGGTGATTGGCGGCAGCGTGGGGCTGGCAGAAGGGTATCTGGCGCTGGTGGAAAACTATCTGGCACAAGAGCCTTCGGCTTACCACGTAGAATTACGGGCGGCGCATTACCGTCATGACGCTGGATTACTGGGGGCCGCGCTGTTGGCCCAGGGATATTGATTATGATGTCAGCTGAGTTGCGTTCATTGCCTTCTGCCGGATTACATCCGGTTTTGCAGCAGGCGTTAACGCTGGCTGTTGCGGCGAATCCGCAGGAGAAAACGCCAGGGCGCTACGAGTTGCAGGGCGATAATATTTTTATGAATGTTATGCAATTTGCAACGCAGAGCCCGGAGCAAAAGAAAGCGGAACTGCACAGGGAGTACATTGATATTCAGGTGCTGTTATCTGGTGAAGAACGCATTCTGTTCGGGATGACTGATTCTGCTCGTCAGTGCGAAGAGATGCACGTTGAGGATGATTATCAGCTGTGTAGCCAGATTGCCGATGAGCAGGCGATGGTACTGAAGCCGGGAAGATTTGTGATTTTTATGCCGGGCGAGCCGCATAAGCCGGGCTGTGTGGTACAGGCTCCGATGGACATCAAAAAGGTGGTGATCAAGGTGCGCGCCAGTTTATTACACACCTGACGATGAGAGTGACGGTGTCGCATGGCAAGGCTTGCGCCATCCGACACCGGATATTACAACCTAGCGCTTAAACGTCACCGCTTCCGGCTGCGTCAGATGCAGCGTCGTTTGGCTCGGCACAGTCTCGGCAATGATTCGCCCGTGACGAATGGAATAACGTGCAGGCGTCTGGCGACGAACCGCGTCAAACCCATTCTCTGCCGGTAAAATCACCAGGTTCGCGGAATTCCCCACGCTCAGACCGTAGTCCTGCAGGTGCAGGGTTTTCGCGCTGTGGGTGGTGATCAGATTCAGGCCATCGTTAATTTGTCCGTATCCCATCAGCTGGCACACATGTAACCCCATATGCAGTACTTGCAGCATATTCGCGGTGCCCAGCGGATACCACGGATCGAAGACGTCATCATGGCCGAAGCAGACGTTGATCTCCGCCTCCAGCATCTCTTTGACGCGTGTGACGCCGCGGCGTTTAGGATACGTGTCAAAGCGCCCTTGCAGGTGAATATTCACCAGTGGATTCGCGACAAAGTTAATGCCGGACATTTTCAACAGGCGGAAAAGACGGGAAGCATACGCGCCGTTATAGGAGTGCATTGCCGTAGTATGGCTGGCGGTCACGCGCTCGCCCATATTGTCGCGATGGGCCAGCGCCGCGACGGTTTCAACAAAGCGTGATTGCTCATCGTCAATTTCGTCACAGTGCACGTCGATAAGTCTGTCGTATTTTTGCGCGAGGGCGAAAATTTTGTGCAACGACTCCACGCCATATTCACGCGTAAATTCAAAGTGGGGGATAGCGCCAATGACGTCGGCCCCCAAACGCACGGCTTCCTCTAATAACGCTTCACCGTTGGGATAAGAAAGAATGCCCTCTTGCGGGAACGCGACAATCTGTAGCTCTACCCACGGAGCGACTTCTTGCTTCACCTCCAGCATGGCTTTCAGCGCGGTCAGCGTTGGGTCGGAAACGTCAACGTGAGTGCGAACATACTGAATGCCGTTGGCCATCTGCCACTTAAGAGTCTGCATGGCGCGCGCTTTCACGTCATCGTGAGTGAGCATTGCCTTACGTTCGGCCCAGCGCTCAATGCCTTCAAATAACGTACCAGACTGGTTCCAGCTCGGCTCCCCCGCGGTTTGCGTGGTATCCAGGTGGATATGTGGCTCTACGAACGGTGGGATTGCCAGGCCACCTTCGGCATCAAGCACTTCCCCCTGCGGCAACGTAGCTGCGTCCTGAGCCTCAATTCGGCTGAAGCGCCCGTTTTCAACCGTGAGCTGCCACAATCCTTCGCGTCCCTGTAAACGCGCCTGACGAATGGTGATGTTATTATTCTGCATGGCTGACCTCTGGTGATTTAGCAAGGCTGCGATTGAAAAGTGGGTTCAGCAGGATATAGCTGAATACGCCGCCGAGTACGGCGTTGACGGGTACGATACCGGGAATATAGTGACCGGCGGCAATGCCCAGTGCAACGGACAGGATAGCTATCCAGTTTACGGAAATAAATTGTGCTTTGCTGAAGTCGGCATATTGGCGATGGTTCAGCAGATAGTCGGCGATAATCACTCCACCAATTGGAGGAATCGCTGCCGACAAAAATGTCAGCCAACCGACAAAGTTATTGTAAAGCCACAGCGCGCACAGTGTGCCGATAATACCGTTTGCCACCGACAGCGAACGGCTGGAAAGGCCGGTAATATTGGCAAATCCCAAACCTGAAGCGTAGAGCGCATTGTCGTTGGTGGTCCAGATATTCAGGCCGAGAACCACAATTGCGGGCAGCAGCAGGCCCTGAGCAATCATTACGTCAGAGATGTCCGCCTGTCCAACAGCGGCGGCACCCGCAGCGCCGAAGATAAACATCAACGAGTTGCCAAGGAAAAATGCCACCATGGCAATCAGTACCGCACCTTTGGCGTTGCGGCCAAAGCGGACAAAGTCGGCGGTTAACGTGCCTGCGCTGATAAATGAGCCGACCACCAGCGCCAGTGCGGTTGAGAAATTCAGCGGTGTCTGCGGCACTATCGCTTTTAAATGGTCTAAACCGCCGACATCGCTCACCGCCAGCCAGACGGAGTAGCTGCCAAGAACGACGATGGCAGGTACGGCGATGATAGATAAAACGGTCAGCGCCGAGATGCCAAAAAAGATAGTCAGGGTCATCAACAGACCGGAAACCGCAATCAGAATATTGACGTCAATCCCCGTCGCTTTGCCAACCGGGATAGCAAACATGGCCACACCAACGCCAAACCAGCCTACCTGTGTACCGCCTAAGAGCAGTGAGGGAAGCCATGAACCTTTCAAACCAAATGAGTAACGTGCCAGAAGGTGGGTTGAGAGCCCTGTTTTTGCGCCGATAAAACCGAGAAATGCAGTGTAAATACCGAGGAGAAGATTACCGAAGAGAACTGCAAGGAAGAAATCATTATAGGAAAGACCGGTACCGAGTGTGCCACCGGTCCACATACTGGCGGAAAAAAATGTGAGTCCCAACATGACAAACGTTAGTGGAATCACGCCCTTCCGCGCCGCCAGAGGGACGGGGCCCTGGCTATAATTGTTGTCCTGCGACACAACGCCTCCATGAATTTTGCCCAAAAAATCCGCCGCATAATATACAGTTCTCAGAATAAAGCAAACGTTTCCGTATGTTTTTTTAGTTCTCTTTCACGGTGTTGATAGAGGGGAGGGGGCAGGGGTGTTGCGAGGAATCTGGCATCTCATCAGCGTTTGAAGATGAGATGCCAGAAGATGCTTACTTACACTTCCAGGTAGTTCAGGATACCGTCTGCCGCTTTACGACCTTCGGCAATCGCGGTGACTACAAGATCCGAACCGCGCACGATGTCGCCACCAGCGAAGATTTTTGGATTGCTGGTCTGGAAGGCGTTATCGCTGCGTTCCGGAGCAATAATACGGCCCTGAGAATCCAGCTCGACGCTGTGCTCTTTCAGCCACTCCATGCTGTGCGGGCGGAAGCCAAACGCCAGTACCACCGCATCAGCTGGAACAACGTGTTCGGAACCAGCGACGATCTCCGCGCGGCGACGACCCTTCGCATCCGGTTCGCCCATTTCGGTGCGCGCCATTTTCACGCCGCACACTTTACCGTTGGCATTCACTTCCACGCCTAAAGGCTGGACGTTGAACTGGAACTCGACGCCTTCTTCACGCGCATTTTTCACCTCGCGTTTGGAACCCGGCATGTTCTCTTCGTCGCGGCGATAGGCGCAGATTACGTGTGCCGCGTTCTGGCGAACCGAGGTCCGCACGCAGTCCATCGCGGTATCGCCACCGCCGAGAACAACGACGCGTTTGCCTTCCATGCTGATGTACGGCTCATCACTGCTTTCGCCAAATCCCATCAACTGTTTGGTATTGGCGATCAGGAACGGCAGGGCATCAAATACGCCGGAAGCGTCTTCGTTTTCCAGCCCACCGCGCATCGACTGATAGGTACCTACACCAAGGAACACGGCATCGTAATCCTTCAGCAGATCGTTAAGCTGCACGTCGCGGCCCACTTCCACGTTTAGTTTGAACTCAATGCCCATACCAGTGAAGATTTCACGGCGACGGGTCATGACCTCTTTCTCCAGCTTGAATGCCGGGATCCCGAAGGTCAGCAGACCGCCGATTTCCGGGTGGCGGTCAAATACCACCGCCTTCACGCCGTTGCGGGTCAGCACATCAGCACAGGCCAGGCCCGCCGGACCTGCACCGATGATCGCCACGCGCTTGTCCGTCTGGCGAACGCCAGTCATATCCGGACTCCAGCCCATCTCGAACGCTTTATCGTTGATATAGCGCTCGATGTTGCCGATAGTCACCGCACCGAACTCATCGTTTAGCGTGCAGGATCCTTCACAAAGACGATCCTGTGGGCACACTCGACCACACACTTCCGGCAGAGTGTTAGTCTGGTGCGACAGTTCTGCCGCTTCAAAAATACGTCCCTCATTCGCCAGCTTAAGCCAGTTCGGGATGTAGTTATGTACCGGGCACTTCCACTCGCAGTACGGGTTACCGCAGGAAAGACAGCGATCTGCCTGTGCTTTGGCCTGGCCTTCGGAAAACGGCTCGTAGATCTCGATAAATTCGATCTTACGGATCTTCAGCGGTTTCTTCGGTGGATCAACGCGCTGCAGGTCGATAAATTGGTATACGTTCTGACTCATTGCTGCTACCCCTTACTGCGCCTGCACACGCAGCTCTGCTGCGCTACGACTACGGTGACCCAACAGTGCTTTCACATCACTGGATTTCGGTTTTACCAGCGCGAATTTCGCCGAGAATGCTGGCCAGTTCGCCAGGATCTCTTCGCCGTGTGAAGAACCGGTATGTTGTACGTGCTCGGTAATCAGGCCGCGCAGGTGTTCCTCATGAATAGCCAGCGAGTCCACGCTCAGTACTTCTACCAGTTCCGGGTTCACGCGTTTGCGGAATTCACCGTCTTCGTCGAGCACGTAGGCGAATCCGCCGGTCATGCCTGCACCGAAGTTGACGCCGGTTTTGCCGAGAATACACACGATGCCGCCGGTCATATATTCACAGCCGTTGTCGCCAATACCTTCAACCACGGTAATAGCGCCGGAGTTACGCACCGCAAAACGCTCACCCGCACGACCCGCAGCAAACAGGCGGCCACCGGTAGCACCATACAGGCAGGTGTTACCAATGATGCTCGCCTCATGGCTACGGAAAGCAGAGCCAACCGGAGGACGCACTGCCAGCAGGCCGCCCGCCATGCCTTTACCGACATAGTCGTTGGCATCGCCTGTCAGATACAGCTCCACGCCGCCCGCGTTCCACACGCCGAAGCTCTGGCCTGCGGTACCGCTGAAGTGCGCTTTAATCGGGTCAGATGCCAGCCCCTGATCGCCATGCGTCTGAGCGATATAGCCCGACAGCGATGCGCCGACGGAACGGTCGGTGTTGCGGATATCGAACCAGAAGGTTTTGCTCTGGCGCTCGTCGACAAACGGTTTCGCCTGCTGTAACAGCTGGGCGTTCAGCACGCCGTTATCAAACGGCGGATTGTTTTCAGTGCAATGCAGCGCTTTACCTGGATGCGGTTCAGCGGTTTCCAGCAGACGAGACAGCTCCAGTTTCTGCTGCTTGGCGGTAAACCCATCCAGCTCTTTGAGCAGGTCGGTACGACCAATCAGATCCACCAGACGTTTCACGCCCAGTTGCGCCATCAGCTCGCGAGTTTCGCGGGCGATAAATTCAAAGTAGTTAGTCACTTTGAACGGCAGGCCGTGATAGTGGTTCTTACGCAGTTTGTCATCCTGAGTTGCCACGCCGGTTGCGCAGTTGTTCAGATGGCAAATACGCAGGTATTTACAGCCCAGCGCGACCATGGGGCCGGTGCCGAAACCGAAGCTTTCTGCACCCAAAATTGCCGCTTTAATGATATCGACGCCGGTTTTCAGACCGCCATCGACCTGCAGACGGATCTTGTGACGCAGACCGTTAGCCACCAGCGCCTGCTGGGTTTCCACCAGACCGAGTTCCCACGGGCAGCCCGCATATTTCACTGAGGAGAGCGGACTTGCACCGGTACCGCCATCGTAGCCGGCAATGGTAATCAGATCCGCATAGGCTTTCGCCACGCCGGTGGCGATGGTACCGACGCCTGGTTCAGAAACCAGCTTCACCGAGATCATCGCTTTCGGATTGACCTGTTTGAGGTCAAAAATCAGCTGCGCTAAGTCCTCGATAGAGTAGATATCGTGGTGCGGCGGCGGGGAGATCAGCGTCACGCCCGGCACCGAATAACGCAGTTTGGCGATGTACGGGGTGACTTTATCACCCGGTAACTGACCGCCTTCGCCCGGCTTCGCGCCTTGAGCGACTTTAATCTGAATGACATCAGCATTGACCAGGTACGCCGGGGTTACGCCAAAGCGACCGGAAGCCACCTGCTTAATGCGCGACACCTTGTTAGTGCCGTAGCGTGCCGGATCTTCGCCGCCTTCACCGGAGTTCGAGTTACCGCCGATGCTGTTCATGGCTTCGGCCAGCGCCTCGTGTGCTTCCGGGCTTAATGCCCCGATAGACATCGCTGCGGTATCAAAGCGTTTAAACAGTTCGGTTGCGGGTTCTACTTCGCTAATGCTTACGGCTTCATCGCCAGGTGTAATCGCCAGCAGATCGCGCAGCGTGGCCGCCGGACGCTCATTGACCAGCTTTGCATATTCCTGATAGTCGCTGTACTCGCCGCTTTGTACTGCCTGTTGCAGCGTGCGCACCACGTCCGGGTTGTAGGCGTGGTATTCGCCGCCGTGAACGTACTTCAGCAAACCGCCTTGGCTGATAGGCTTACGCGCCAGCCAGGCATGTTTGGAGAGGTTCAGCAGATCCTGCTGGAAGTCGGTAAAACCAGCGCCGCTGATGCGACTGACCACGCCCTGGAAGCATAAAGCCACAACATCATCGTGCAGACCAACGGCTTCAAACAACTTCGAGCAGCGGTAAGAGGCGATGGTCGAGATGCCCATTTTGGACATGATTTTGTACAGACCCTTGTTGATGCCGTTACGGTAGTTCAGCATCACGGTCCGGTAATCTTTGGCAATCGCCTGAGTGTCGATCAGACGTCCCAGCGTTTCATACGCCAGATACGGATAAATGGCCGTCGCGCCAAAACCGAGCAGAACGGCAAAATGGTGCGGGTCACGGGCGCTGGCGGTTTCAACGATGATGTTGGCGTCGCAACGCAGGCTTTGTTCTACCAGACGTGTTTGTACTGCGCCAACGGCCATCGGTGCCGGAACCGGCAAGCGGTTTTTTGCGATATTACGGTCAGAAAGCACCAGCAGCACCGTGCCGTTACGCACCATCTGTTCAGCCTTATCGCACAATGCTTTGACGGTCTCTTCGAGCGTGGTTTCAGTCACGTCGAAGGTGATATCCAGTCGGTCAGCGCGATAATGCTCCTCTTTCATGGTGGTGAGCTGGGTGAAATCGGAGTACAGCAGGATCGGCGACTTAAAGCTCAGACGGTGCGCCTGACCTTCGGCTTCGCAGAAGACGTTCATCTCACGACCGATGCTGGTGGCCAGCGACATGACGTGCGCTTCACGCAGCGGGTCGATCGGCGGGTTGGTGACCTGGGCAAACTGCTGGCGGAAGTAGTCATAAATGATGCGCGGCTGGCTGGAGAGCACGGCAAACGGGGTATCATCACCCATTGAACCGACCGCTTCCTGACCATTTTCACCGAGCACGCGGATAACGGAATCCAGCTCTTCAGCGCTGTAGTTAAACTGTTTCTGGTAGCTGGCGAGGGCGTCATCGTCCAGTTCACGGCTGCCGACCTGATCGTCAGCCAGGTCTTCGAAAGGCACCAGACGGCGGACGTTCTTCTCCATCCACTCTTTGTAGGGGTGGCGGCTTTTCAGATCGTCATCGGTTTCAGCCGAATGCAGAATGCGCCCGCTACGGGTATCGATAACCATCAACTCCCCAGGGCCGACGCGACCTTTCTCAACCACTTCATCTGGCTGATAATCCCAGATCCCGACTTCAGAAGCGCAGGTAATCAGCTTGTCTTTGGTGATGACGTAGCGCGCCGGACGCAGGCCGTTGCGGTCAAGGTTACAGGCGGCAAAGCGACCGTCGGACATTACAATACCCGCCGGACCATCCCACGGCTCCATGTGCATGGAGTTAAAGTCGAAGAACGCGCGCAGCTCCGGGTCCATATCCGGGTTGTTCTGCCAGGCCGGCGGCACCAGTAAACGCATGGCGCGGATGATATCCATCCCGCCAGCCAGCAGCAGTTCCAGCATGTTATCCATTGAGCTGGAGTCGGAGCCGGTTTCGTTAACGAACGGTGCGGCGTCGTGCAGATCAGGGATCAGCGGCGTCTGGAATTTATAGGTACGAGCGCGCGCCCACTGGCGGTTGCCGGTGATGGTGTTGATTTCACCATTGTGCGCCAGGTAGCGAAACGGTTGCGCCAGCGGCCAGCGTGGTACGGTGTTGGTGGAGAAGCGCTGGTGGAACAGGCAGATGGCCGATTCCAGACGCAGGTCCGCCAGGTCCAGGTAAAAGCGCGGCAGATCCGCCGGCATACACAGACCTTTATAGATATTGACCAGGTTCGACAAGCTACAGACGTAGAAGTCTTTATCTTCCTGGAGGCGTTTTTCGATACGACGGCGCGCGATGAACAGGCGACGCTCCATATCACGCGGACGCCAGCCCGCAGGGGCATTAACAAAAATTTGCTCGATACGAGGCAGGGAGGAGAGCGCAATTTCACCGAGAACACCTTCGTTAGTCGGCACGTCGCGCCAGCCGACAATCGACAGGGTCTCCTGCTGTAATTCTTCTTCTACAATGCGACGAGAAGCCGCTGCCAGCTCAGCGTCTTTATTTAAAAAGATCATGCCGACGGCGTAGTTTTTGGCTAAACGCCAGCCGCGCTCTTGCGCTACGATGCGGAAAAAGCGGTCAGGTTTTTGTAACAGCAGGCCGCAACCATCGCCGGTTTTTCCATCGGCAAGAATTGCGCCACGGTGCTGCATGCGGGCCAGTGCGTGTATGGCGGTACGCACTACCTTGTGGCTAGGTTCGCCTTCTATGTGGGCGATCAGGCCGAAACCACAGTTATCCCTCTCAAGGGATTTATCGTACAACATATCAGTGAACCTCCCCAGGCTCTGCGGGATTCCCATCTGGACCGTTGCGCACGGGCACACCAAGAGCATGGCGACGGGGTTTGCGTGTCATACGCTTACCTCGCATTCGCCCTCTTTATCCTTTTCGCACAGGTCAAACAAGTTTGAGGACTTGCTTCAGAGGGAATCTCAATTACTGCATAAATATGATGAGCAGACTGCTCATCCAGAAAGCTTCCAGCGGATTTCCAAGTTATCGGGAATCCACACACAGGTCAAATGGCAATCTTATTTATGCAAAAATGTGCTATTTGGCAATTAACTTTATGAAAATATTGAAATAAAAGGGTTTTATACATTGATATAACCTGAGGAGGATGCCCTGGGAAGTGTGATCTGTCTCACTGTAAGAGAGGCCGGATATCTCTCGTCCTCCCTTTGTTTATCGATATACTTGGCATTTTATGCTGGTTTTTAGAGTTTTGGCGTCTTAAAGATACTGTTTTTACGCTGAGAGTATAAGAAGATAAAAAAAACAGCTGGATATAAGGAAAAGTAATTATATTTTGAGTGAATGGAATTTCGATTATTTTGATTTGTTATGCAATAAATAAAGGCTCGCCAGGGCGATTGATCCAGGTCATCGCCGACTGGGGCAAAAAATGGCAGGCTTTGGCCTCTTTTCAAGGCGCGGTCTACCAGATTATGCAGTTACAGAAATTAGTCAATATGTTTGGTGGGGATCTTTCTCGCCGTTATGGGCAAAAGGTTCATAAACTCACGCTGCACGGCGGCTTTAGCTGTCCAAACCGTGATGGCACCATCGGACGCGGCGGATGTACTTTCTGTAATGTCGCCTCGTTTGCCGATGAAGCACAGCAGCACCATTCAATTGCCGAGCAGCTTGAGCATCAGGCGCAGTTGGTCAATCGCGCCAGACGCTATCTGGCCTATTTCCAGGCTTATACCAGCACCTTTGCGGAAGTACAGGTGCTGCGTTCGATGTATCAACAGGCGGTCAGCCAGGCCAACATCGTCGGGTTATGCGTTGGGACGCGCCCCGACTGCGTGCCGGATGCGGTACTCGATCTGCTTTGTGAGTATAAAGACCTCGGCTATGAGGTATGGCTGGAGCTCGGTCTGCAAACCGCGCATGACAAAACTCTGCACCGGATTAACCGCGGCCATGATTTTGCCTGCTATCAGAACACTACGCGGCTGGCGCGCGAGCGCGGGCTGAAAGTGTGCTCACACCTGATTGTTGGCCTGCCGGGAGAAGGACAGGCAGACTGTCTGCAAACCATGGAACGAGTGGTGGAGACGGGCGTTGACGGTATTAAGCTGCATCCGCTGCATATTGTGAAAGGCAGTACGATGGCAAAGGCCTGGGAAGCCGGACGTCTGCACGGAATTGAACTGGATGACTACACGGTTACCGCCGGGGAGATGATCCGCCATACGCCGCCAGAGGTGATTTATCATCGAATCTCTGCCAGCGCGCGTCGCCCAATGCTGTTGGCTCCGCTATGGTGTGAAAACCGCTGGACCGGGATGGTCGAACTGGATCGCTATCTCAATGCTCATGGTGTTCAAGGCTCTGCGCTTGGCACTCCGTGGATTCAGCCTGGGAGCTAACCATCCGGCAATCTGCGCCTGCTTGCCTGATGACGCTACGCTTATCAGGCCCACGTTGAATCTCTCCTCGGTCATTTCACCGATAACCTCCGCATTTCTTGCACAATCTTCAACGTCACGCTGAGAATTGAGTATTATTGTGCCAAGTTGTCGTGAAGGAACCCTCTATGAAGCAAATCCGTATGCTGGCGCAATATTACGTCGACCTGATGATGAAATTGGGTCTGGTGCGCTTTTCGCTGTTATTGGCGCTGGCGCTGGTCGTGTTGGCGATTGTGGTGCAGATGGCTGTCACCATGGTGCTGCATGGCCAGGTAGAAAGCATTGATGTTATCCGCTCTATCTTTTTTGGTCTGTTAATTACCCCCTGGGCCGTCTATTTTCTGTCAGTGGTGGTGGAGCAACTGGAAGAGTCCCGGCAACGCTTGTCACGACTGGTACAAAAGCTGGAAGAGATGCGCGAGCGCGATCTCAAGCTCAATGTGCAGTTGAAAGATAATATTGCCCAGCTTAATCAGGAAATTGTTGAGCGCGAAAAAGCCGAAGCGGAGCGCCTGGATACGTTCGAGCAGTTGAAGGTTGAAATCAAAGAGCGCGAAGAAGCGCAGATTCAGCTTGAGCAGCAGTCTTCCTTTTTACGCTCTTTCCTTGATGCCTCGCCAGATCTGGTTTTTTATCGTAATGAAGATAAAGAATTTTCCGGCTGTAACCGTGCCATGGAACTGCTGACCGGCAAGAGCGAAAAGCAGTTGGTGAATTTAAAACCGGCTGATGTTTACTCCCCTGAGGCGGCAGAAAAGGTCATTGAAACCGACGAGAAGGTGTTCCGTCATAACGTCTCGCTCACCTACGAACAGTGGCTAGACTATCCTGACGGGCGCAAAGCCTGCTTTGAAATTCGCAAAGTACCTTACTATGACCGCGTAGGTAAGCGGCATGGTCTGATGGGTTTTGGGCGCGATATTACCGAGCGTAAGCGTTATCAGGACGCGTTAGAGCGCGCCAGCCGCGATAAGACCACCTTCATTTCTACCATCAGCCACGAACTGCGCACTCCGCTTAACGGCATTGTCGGCTTAAGCCGGATCCTGCTGGATACGGATCTGACCGCTGAGCAGGAAAAATACCTGAAAACAATCCACGTCTCTGCCGTGACGCTGGGGAATATTTTCAACGATATTATCGACATGGATAAGATGGAGCGACGTAAAGTTCAGCTCGATAACCAGCCGATCGATTTCACCAGCTTTATGGCGGATCTGGAAAACCTCTCTGGCCTGCAGGCGCAGCAAAAAGGGCTGCGTTTTGTGCTTGAGCCGACGTTACCACTGCCGCATAAGGTCATTACCGACGGCACGCGTTTGCGGCAGATTCTGTGGAATCTGATCAGCAACGCCGTGAAGTTTACCCAGCAGGGGCAGGTAACCGTGCGGGCGCGCTATGACCAGGGGAATATACTGCATTTCGAGGTTGAAGATTCCGGGATCGGTATTCCGCAGGATGAGCAAGATAAAATCTTCGCCATGTATTATCAGGTGAAGGACAGCAATGGCGGCAAACCGGCAACGGGAACCGGGATTGGACTGGCCGTATCGAAGCGTCTGGCGAAAAACATGGGCGGTGATATTACGGTCTCCAGCCAGGCTGGCAAAGGCTCCATCTTTACGCTGACCGTGCATGCGCCTGCGGTAGCGGAAGAGATTGAAGACGCCTTTGAAGACGACGACATGCCGCTGCCAGCCCTGAATGTGCTGCTGGTGGAAGATATCGAACTGAACGTTATTGTCGCGCGTTCAGTGCTGGAAAAACTGGGCAACAGCGTGGATGTCGCCATGACCGGGAAAGCCGCGCTGGAAATGTTCACGCCGGGCGAATATGACCTGGTGTTGCTGGATATTCAGCTACCGGATATGACCGGTCTGGATATCTCGCGCGAGCTGACGCAAAAATACGCCCGTGAGGACCTGCCGCCGCTGGTTGCGCTTACCGCCAACGTTCTCAAAGATAAAAAAGAGTATCTGGACGCGGGAATGGACGACGTGCTGAGTAAGCCGCTGTCGGTTCCGGCGTTAACCGCCATGATCAAAAAATACTGGGATACCCGAAACAAAGAGGAGAGCACTGTGACATCTGAAGAGAGCAGTAAATCGCAAGCGCTGTTAGATATTCCTATGTTGGAACAATACCTCGAGCTGGTGGGACCGAAGTTAATAACCGACGGGCTGGCGGTGTTTGAGAAGATGATGCCGGGATATTTGAGCGTGCTGGAGTCCAATCTGACCGCACGGGATAAAAAAGGCGTTGTTGAGGAAGGCCATAAAATTAAAGGCGCGGCAGGTTCCGTGGGGCTGCGCCATCTGCAACAGTTAGGTCAGCAAATCCAGTCGCCAGATCTTCCAGCCTGGGAAGATAATGTTGCTGAATGGATTGAAGAGATGAAGCAGGAGTGGCAGCACGACGTGGCGGTATTGAAGGCCTGGGTGGCGAGCGTGGAAAAAAAATGACCCCGGCTTGACCGGGGTGCGCGAATACTGCGCCAACACCAGGGAAATCGTGGCTGCGCCGTAAATTATTATCATTGTTTACAAGGGCGCAGCCCTAATTTTCAGGCCGCACGCAGTTAAGATAGCAAATCTTAAATAATTTGTTACATGAATCAGTTAAATGTGTGAAGCGTAGCATTTAAATCATAATAACTAATATGTTTCAGCCAGTTGAGAAAGGAGTATCACGATGAAAAAAGTGGGTGTAGTGCTCAGCGGATGCGGCGTGTATGATGGCGCAGAGATCCATGAAACTGTTCTCACGCTTCTGGCGATTGCCCGCAACGGCGCTCAGGCCATCTGTTTCGCACCGGATAAACAACAAGCGGATGTGATTAATCATCTGACCGGCGAGCCGATGCAGGAAACGCGTAATGTGCTGATTGAAGCCGCCCGTATAACACGCGGTGATATTCGCCCACTTGCTCAGGCAGTCTCAACGGAACTGGATGCGTTGATCGTGCCAGGCGGGTTTGGCGCGGCCAAAAATCTGAGCAATTTTGCCAGCCAGGGCAGTGAGTGCCGGGTTGATAGCGACTTAGCTGCGCTGGCGGTGGCTATGCATCAGGCGGGTAAGCCGCTGGGATTTATGTGCATTGCGCCTGCCATGTTACCTAAAATTTTTGACTTTCCGCTGCGTCTGACCATCGGTACTGATATTGATACGGCAGAGGTGCTGGAAGAGATGGGCGCAGAACATGTGCCTTGTCCGGTTGATGACATTGTCGTTGATGAAGACAACAAAATCGTCACCACTCCCGCCTATATGCTGGCGCAGGACATCGCTCAGGCCGCGAGTGGTATCGATAAACTGGTATCACGTGTGCTGGTGCTGGCTGAATGAGAAAAGGAGTTACCGCCTTTCTGCGACGTATCTTTCTGCGGGCGGTCGTTGTCCTCGCCGTATTCTGGGGCGGGGGCATCGCACTTTTCAGCGTGATGCCAGTCCCTTTCTCTGCCGTGATGGTCGAGCGGCAACTGAGCGCATGGTTGTCCGGTGATTTCGGTTATGTGGCGCACTCGGACTGGGTGAGCATGGATGAGATCTCACCGTGGATGGGACTGGCGGTGATCGCCGCGGAGGACCAGAAGTTTCCCGAGCACTGGGGATTCGATGTTTCCGCCATAGAGAAAGCGCTGGCGCACAACGAACGTAATGAAAACCGTATTCGCGGGGCGTCGACGTTATCGCAACAGACGGCAAAAAACCTCTTTCTGTGGGATGGACGTAGCTGGGTGCGTAAAGGTCTCGAAGCCGGGCTAACGCTGGGTATGGAAACCGTCTGGAGCAAGAAGCGTATTCTGACCGTTTACCTGAATATTGCTGAGTTTGGTGATGGGGTTTTCGGCGTGGAGGCAGCGGCGCAGCGCTATTTCCATAAGCCAGCCAGTCGGCTGAGTCTGTCTGAAGCGGCCTTGCTGGCGGCGGTATTACCCAATCCTTTGCGTTTTAAAGCGAATGCGCCTTCTGGTTATGTGCGTAGCCGTCAGGCGTGGATTATGCGCCAAATGCGCCAGCTAGGCGGTGAGTCGTTTATGCGGGAAAATAAGCTGTATTAACGGGTTTATTGCCGGATACGGCGTAAATGCTTTATCCGGCCTACGGGAGTATGACGTTGCCGTGTAGACCTGATGAGCGCAGCGCTTCAGGTACTCGACTAATCTTCATCAAACCCTGAATTAAACAGGGCAATCACCGCTGCCAGGGCTTCCACTTCCTGTGGACCCGTGGCTTCAACTTCTATCTGACGCCCTTTGGCGGAATCCAGCATCAGCAGAGCGATAACACTGTTTGCCTCGGCTTCCGTTCCTTCATCATTACGCAGCAAAACTTCTGCTTCAAAACCCTGCATCAATTCAAACAGTTTCATGGCTGGGCGAGCATGCATACCCAGCTTATTCGTGATTTCAACGGTTTGCTTCACGGTCATGATTTACGTTTTTCCAGCGTACGATGGCGTGACTGTACGTTTTTACCGCGTGAGCGGAAGTAGTCTGCCAGCTGCTCTGCAATATACACCGAACGGTGTTTCCCGCCGGTACAGCCGATAGCTACGGTGAGGTAGCTGCGGTTGTTGGTCTCCAGCATGGGTAACCATAGCTCAAGATAGCTGCGAGTCTGGTAGATAAAATTGTGTACTTCTGTGTGCCTGTCAAGGAAGGCGGCAACGGGGCGGTCAAGACCGGTCATCGGGCGCAGCTTCGGATCCCAGTGCGGGTTAGGCAGGAAGCGCACGTCAAAGACGTAATCCGCGTCAATTGGGATACCGTGTTTGAAACCAAAGGATTCGAATACCATCGTCAACTCGCGTTCACGCTTGCCCAGCAGGCGAGTACGCAACATTTCCGCCAGTTCATGCACGGACATTTCGGAGGTATCCACGATCAGGTCAGCACGAGAGCGCAGAGGCTCCAGCAAATCGCTTTCCTTATCGATAGCGCTCTCCAGAGATAAGTTCTTGCTGGAAAGAGGATGCAGGCGACGCGTGTCGCTGTAGCGGCGAATCAGGGTGTTACGATCGGCGTCAAGGAACAGCAACTGTGGTGAGAAGCCTTCAGGCAGATTGTTCATTGCCTGCTCGAAAATCTCTGGGGACTCAGGCATGTTGCGCACATCAATGCTGACGGCCGCAGAAATCTGGCGATCGGCCAGAGTTCGAGCCAGATCGGGCAACAGCACTACGGGAAGGTTATCCACGCAGTAAAAACCCATATCTTCCAGCGCTCGCAGGGCGACAGATTTTCCTGACCCTGAACGACCGCTGACGATCATCAGTACCATGTACTGTTTCTCCTCACAACGACAAAAAAGGATGCCATTGGGTTGTTATGCTTCATCCAGTCCACCTTCGGTGTCCGTGATGATTTGATACAACTCCTGGTCACTCTGTGCTGCGCGCAGGCGGCGGCAGATGGTTTTATCGGCCAGACGTTTGGCGACCAGCGACAACGTATGCAAATGCGTCTTGGTTTGGTCTGCCGGAACCAGCAGGGCGAAAAGCAGATCGACGGGTTGATTATCAATGGCGTCGAAAGCAATTGGCGTTTCAAGTTGCACAAACACGCCAACTGCGCGCATCGTGTCTTCTTCCAGCTTTCCGTGCGGGATAGCAATTCCATTACCGATGCCGGTACTGCCCATTTTTTCACGCGTCAGAATGGCTTCAAATACCACCTGAGAGGGCAAGCTGAGCTGTTTTGCCGCCAGTTCGCTGATGATTTCCAGCGCGCGTTTCTTGCTTTGGCAGTGAACGCCAGCGCGTGTACATTCCTGGTTAAGAACATTGCTCAGTTGTAGAGTCGTATCGTTATTTGTCATAATTTCACCTAAGCGCTAACTGTACAAATGGCCCGTTGTGCTACACAACAGGCCGTCCTGCACCCGCTAACTGCCCGGACAAGTTAGTGCTGTTTCAGTTTATCTTTATGTTTTGTTAACTGCCGAGCCAGTTTATCAATTAAACCGTCAATGGCGGCGTACATATCCTGACCTTCCGCGCTGGCATGAATTTCGCCACCGTTCACATGCAGTGTTGCGTCCGAGATATGTGTCACCTTCTCCACTTTCAACACAATATAGACCTGATTAATCCGGTCGAAATATTGTTCTAGCTTGGCGAATTTTGTATTAACAAAATCGCGTAAGGCTTCAGTGATTTCGACGTTGTTTCCAGTGATGTTGAGCTGCATAGTGTCTTCCTTATCGGTTGGGTCAGACCAGCTGTTTGCGCTGGTTCGACGGCGGAATGGATAAAGACTCTCGGTACTTCGCAACAGTGCGGCGTGCCACCATGATACCCTGTTCTGACAGCATAGAGGTTAACTTGCTGTCACTCAGCGGTTTCGCGGGGTTTTCCGCAGCAATTAATTTCTTCACCAGTGCACGGATAGCTGTGGATGAGGCTTCGCCTCCGCCTTCAGTGTTAACGTGACTGGAAAAGAAATACTTCAATTCAAAAATGCCGCGCGGACTGTGCAGATACTTTTGCGTGGTCACTCGGGAAATGGTCGATTCGTGCATCTCGACGGCCTGGGCGATATCCGCCAGCACCATCGGTTTCATAAACTCTTCGCCTTGATCAAAGAAGGCTTGCTGCTGTTCAACGATACAGCGACTGACGCGCAGCAGCGTATCATTGCGACTTTCCAGGCTTTTAATCAGCCACTTCGCATCCTGCAGATTGCTACGAATAAACTGGCTGTCAGCATCGTTGCGCGCGCTGTTGCACATGGCGGCGTAGTGCTGGTTAATCTGCAACCGTGGAATGCTGTCGCCGTTGAGTTCTACCACCCAGCGATCGTTATGCTTACGCACCAGTACATCCGGAATAACGTATTCTGGCTCCCCGGTCTGGATAGACTGCCCAGGTCTGGGGTCCAGGGACTGAATAAGATTGACGGCTTCTTTCAGCACATCTTCTTTCAGCCGGGTTACGCGCATCAGCGTGCGGAAGTCATGGTTGGCTAACAGATCGAGGTGATCGCTGATGATCAGGCGCGCTTCTTCCAGCCACGGCGTGGCTTTATCAAACTGTGAAAGTTGGATCAATAAGCAGTCGCGGAGATCTTTGGCCGCCACGCCCACGGGATCAAAACGCTGAATGCGTTTAAGCACGGCTTCGATTTCGTCCATGCCGACGTCGTCATCGCCCATGCTTTCGAGAATATCGTCCAGGGTTACGGTGAGATAACCGGTTTCGTCTACCGCATCAACAATGGATGTCGCAATTGCGCGATCGGTATCCGAGAACGGGGTCAGCTCTACTTGCCACATCAGGTAATCCTGCAGTGATTGCGTGGTCTCACCCTGATACACAGGCAGTTCGTCGTCGATGTAATCCCCGCTGGTGCCAGAAGGCGTACCGGCGGTGTAAATTTCATCCCAACTGGCGTCAAGCGGCAGCTCCTCTGGCATCTCTTTTTGTTCGAGAGCATCTGCGGTGTCGAGGGATTCGCTGTCCTGTTTTTCCTGGGTATCAATTTCGTCGTGAAGATCGGTTTGCTCGAGCAGTGGGTTACTTTCCAGCGCTTGCTGAAGTTCTTGCTGAAGTTCCAGCGTGGACAGCTGCAACAGACGGATAGCCTGTTGTAGCTGAGGCGTCATCGCCAGTTGTTGGCTAAGCCTGAGTTGCAAACCTTGCTTCATGTTCAGAGTTGTTCTCTCCTGCGGTGACGTGAAGTCTTCTACCCTATCAGAGTCTGAAGTCTTCCCCAAGGTATACGCGTTTAACGTGCTCATCCTGCAGTATTTCTGTTGGCGTGCCATGCGCGATCAGGTGGCCCTGACTCACGATGTAGGCGCGCTCACACACTGCCAGCGTTTCGCGAACGTTATGGTCGGTAATCAGCACCCCAAGCCCGCTGTCGCGCAGGTGTTCGATGATCCGTTTGATATCAATAACGGAAATCGGGTCAACACCAGCAAACGGTTCATCCAGCAGGATAAATTTCGGATTCGCGGCCAGTGCGCGGGCGATCTCCACGCGGCGTCGTTCACCACCGGAGAGCGACTGTCCCATGCTGTCACGCAGGTGTTCGATGTGGAACTCTTCCATCAGCTCGTTGGCGCGATCTTCCCGCTGCTCGCTGGTAAGATCGTCACGAATTTGCAGCACCGCCATCAGGTTATCAAACACGCTCAGGCGACGGAAAATAGACGCTTCCTGCGGCAAGTAGCCGATGCCGCGACGCGCGCGCGCATGCAGAGGCAGCAGGCTGATGTCTTCATCATCAATGATAATGTTGCCCGCATCACGTGGGACAATGCCGACCACCATGTAAAAGGTCGTTGTCTTGCCCGCACCGTTAGGACCGAGCAGACCGACGATCTCCCCGGAGTTGACGGTCAGACTGACATCTTCCACCACACGGCGGCCCTTATAGGCTTTTGCAAGGTTCTTTGCAGTTAATGTTGCCATAACGAATCAGTTACCTTTTTTCTCTGCCGGAGCCTTGTTTTTGTCCTGCAACTGCGACGGTACCAGAACGGTGGTGACGCGTTTGCCTTTATCGCTGAAGGCCTGCATTTTCTGCTCTTTCACCAGATAGGTGATCTTATCGCCTGTGATGTTGCTATCGAGCTGTTCCAGGTAAGCCTTACCGGTGAGAACGACGAAGTCTTTCGCCAGTTCATAATGCATGTGTGAGGCGTGGCCTTTAACCGGTTTACCGTTGTCCTGCATCTGGTAAAAGGTTGCAGGATTACCATAGCCATCAATGACTTCTTTACCGTCTTCACCGCCAGGGCGGGTCACGACGACTTTATCGGCGTTAATTTTGATGGTGCCCTGAGTCACAATCACGTTGCCAGTAAAGGTCACCACGTTGCCTTGCATATCAAGAGACTGCTGGTCCGACTCAATGTGAATCGGCTGCTCGGTATCGCCGGTGACGGCGAATGCCGGGATGCTGGCGGCCAGAAGTGAGCTGGCAAGCACAAGATTAAGGCTGAGTTTGTTTGTTTTGGATTTCATATGAGGTTCTAACCTTTTCAATCAGCTCGGCGTTCTTGCTGCGTAAGTTGCCGCGCATCTTCAGTCCGCTGGAGTTAAATGTTGTGCCATATAACGTGACGAGATCATCGGAAGTGACGTCTTGTGTCACCAGGTTAATCTGTGCGTTATCGGTCGTCATTCTGCGTAGTTGAGAGTCGGGCACCAGGGCGTTGACCTCAACATGGCCGTACAGATATAGCATCCGATCGTTGGTCAATTTGGCTTTATCAGCCTTGATCGTCCAGGTCGGTACTTTATCCTTATCAAATGTGGTTAATACCGGTTGAGTAAACCACGAAACCGCTTGTTCCGAATAATATTCAACGTTTTGCGCGATCAAGTGATAGCTCAGTGCGCCTTCGGGACTATACACAACGGTATCAGTATGTTCGCTCTTATAGGTTGGCTCGTTGTTATTTACGACGACCTCAGCGGTGTCGTCTTTGTCTGCCAGATTAATACCAATCATCACAAGGACAGCCAGCGACAGTAGAATGATAACCCAACGTCTGGTTTTGCTCATATCGATTGCCCTTTGGCCTCGTCCAGTTTGCCCTGCGCCAGGAGTAATAAATCGCAGACTTCACGTACCGCGCCGCGTCCCCCATCGATGCGGGTGACATAATCGGCCCGCGGGATCAGCAAAGGATGAGCATCCGCCACCGCCACGCTTAATCCCACTTGCGCCATCACCGGCCAGTCGATCAGATCATCGCCAACGTACGCAACATTTTCAGGAGCGATCGCCAGTTTGCTAAGGAGATCGTTAAAGGCGACCAGTTTGTCTGACTGCCCCTGATACAAATGCGTGATCCCCAATGTGGCACAGCGATCTTCTACAAGTTTAGCCTTTCGTCCGGTAATAATGGCAACCTCGATACCGGAAGTGAGCGCACAGCGAATTCCGTAACCATCGCGGACGTTAAAAGCCTTCAGCTCTTCACCGTTGTTGCCCATATAAATCAGACCATCAGACAGTACGCCATCCACATCCAGGATCAGTAAACGGATGTTCTCTGCCCGGGTGATAACGTCTGTGCTGACGGGTCCATAACAGGTCGCAAGCGACGCACCTGCTTTACTCATTTTCTTTATCCTTGAGTTTCTTACACTACACCTGCACGCAGCAGATCATGCATATGTAACACACCAAGTAACCGGTCGCCATCAGCAACCATTACCGAGGTGATATGGCGGGACTGCATTAAGTTCAGGGCATCGACGGCAAGAATGCCCGGACGCACGCGAATGCCGCCAGGGGTCATCACATCGGCAATGCCTAACTGGCGAACATCAACGCCCATATCGAAGACGCGACGTAAATCGCCATCGGTGAAAATACCGTCAATCTTCATGTCATCATCGCAAATGACGGTCATGCCGAGATTTTTACGCGTGATCTCAAGTAAGGCGTCACGCAGGCTGGCGCTTTTAGTCACATGCGGGATCTCATCGCCCGTATGCATAATATCGTTAACGCGCAGTAAAAGCTTACGGCCTAGTGCGCCACCGGGATGAGATAACGCAAAATCTTCCGCGGTAAAGCCACGCGCTTTTAATAATGCCACGGCTAGCGCATCGCCCATCACCAGCGTTGCGGTCGTGCTGCTGGTCGGCGCCAGGCCTAACGGGCAAGCTTCCTTGGGCACTTTAACACACAGATGCACATCTGCCGCACGCGCCATGCTGCTTTCCGGACGACCGGTCATGCAGATAAGCGGTACATGAAGACGTTTTAACACCGGGATTAACGCCGCTATCTCATTGGATTCACCGGAGTTAGAGATGGCGATGACTACATCCTGCGGCGAGACCATGCCCAGATCGCCATGTGCGGCTTCGCCTGGATGCACGAAAAATGAGGGGGTGCCGGTGCTGGCAAATGTGGCCGCCATTTTCCGCCCGATATGTCCGGATTTCCCCATCCCCATCACCACAACTTTGCCCGGGCAGCTGAATATTTTCTCGCAGGCGAGAGTAAAATTTTGGTTGATGTACTGATCAAGCTCCGCCAGGCCTTCACGTTCAATTGCCAGGACTTCCTTGCCTGCTTGCTGAAAGTCAAAACCCGGTTGCAACTCTAAGTGCGACATAATGCGTTTCCAGTTATCCAACGAGAAGTGGCGATAACCAATACAGCATCGCCAGCCATATGATAAAACCGCCGGTCAGCAGCGCACCCGCGCCGCGACCAATCTGGCGCGGACGTCGCCAGCAGAGTAGTGCAAAAATTACGCTCACCAGCAGCATGACGCTATAGTCACGGGTGAAGGCCATCGGATTAACTTCCCCCGGCGTAATCAGCGCCGGCAGTCCGAGGACGATAACAATATTAAAAATGTTCGCGCCGATGATGTTGCCGACGGCAATATCGTTTTCGCCTTTACGCAGACCCGCAATTGCCGTTGCCAGCTCCGGCAGGCTGGTACCAATGGCGACAACCGTCAGCCCGATGGTGAGTTCGCTCATGGCGAAGTAGTTCGCCAGTACGGTTGCGTTATCTACCACCATACGCGTTGCCATTGGCATAATAATTAGCGCAATACCCAACCACAAAAAGGCGACCGGTAACCCACCTTCGCGCGGCAGTTCCGCGATCTGCTCGCGGGTCAGGCTGTCGTTACCTTGTCGCTCAGCCAGACGGGCGATTTTAACAATGAATAACAGCCATAGCACGGCCAGAAGCAGAAGAAAGAAACCATCGCTGCGACTCAATTGCCCGTCATACAGGACCGATGCGGCTAAGATGCTTACCAGCAACATTAGCGGTAATTCACGACGCAGAACATCAGAATGCACGGTAAAAGGATGAATCAGCGCCGACAGGCCTAAAATAAGCAGAATGTTGGTAATGTTAGAGCCGATGGCGGTACCGACGGCTAAATCAAGCTGCCCGTTCATCGATGCGGCAACGGAGACAATTATCTCGGGTAACGATGTACCAATGCTGACCACGGTCATCCCGATGATAATGGGGGGAATACCGAAGTTTCGACATAAAATGGATGCGGCAAATACCAGTCGGTCGGCACCGTAGACCACCAGAAGTAAACCAATTATTAACAGCGCCGTCGCTAAAAGCATCTAAAGTCCTTTCTTCAGGTATACTCGCCGGTCCACTTGAAGGATTTCTGGAAGCCGTCACGAATTCTTAATTTTGACTTTATGCGGCTAAAAAGTAAAACAAATGCCAGCTTTCGCTAACCAGGACAGGTAATAATCTGTAAATATGTTGGGTTCAGGGCTAAATTGAGCGCCAAACTCTTCGATCAACGAGGCAATAGTAAAGGATGAATCAATGGGTCAGTCTGTGGCGAATCTAATCGATATGCGCGATGTCAGCTTTTCCCGAGGCGACCGCTGCATCTTTGATAATATTTCCCTGACGGTGCCGCGTGGTAAGGTGACGGCGATCATGGGGCCATCAGGCATCGGCAAAACGACGCTGTTGCGTCTGATCGGCGGACAAATCTCCCCGGATAAGGGCGAGATCCTGTTTGACGGCGAAAATGTCCCGGCCATGTCCCGTTCGCGTTTATTTACCGTGCGTAAGCGCATGAGCATGCTATTCCAGTCTGGTGCGCTGTTTACTGATATGAATGTGTTTGACAACGTTGCATACCCGTTGCGCGAGCATACAACACTGCCTGCGCCGCTGCTGAAAAGCACGGTAATGATGAAGCTCGAGGCCGTTGGCCTGCGGGGCGCGGCAAAATTAATGCCTTCTGAATTATCCGGTGGGATGGCGCGTCGTGCCGCGTTAGCACGTGCTATCGCGCTGGAGCCAGACCTTATTATGTTTGATGAGCCGTTCGTCGGCCAGGATCCCATCACCATGGGCGTGCTGGTGAAGCTGATTTCTGAACTGAACAGCGCGCTGGGCGTCACCTGCGTGGTGGTTTCCCATGATGTGCCAGAAGTGCTGAGTATTGCGGATTACGCCTATATTATGGCGGACAAAAAAATAGTGGCCTACGGTAGTGCTCAGGCGCTGCAAGAAAATGCCGATCCGCGTGTGCGTCAGTTCCTCGATGGCATTGCCGATGGACCGGTTCCGTTCCGTTACCCGGCGGGCGACTACCACATCGATTTACTCAAAACAGGGAGTTAAGCCACCCATGTTGTTAAATGCGCTGGCATCACTCGGACATCGGGGAATAAAAACCCTCAGGACGTTCGGGCGAGCCGGATTAATGTTGTTCAATGCAGTTGTCGGCAAGCCGGAGTTTCGCAAACATGCGCCGCTGCTGATACGCCAACTCTATAATGTCGGTGTCTTATCGATGCTGATCATTATTGTTTCTGGCGTGTTCATCGGCATGGTGCTGGGGTTGCAGGGATACCTGGTGCTGACGACCTACAGTGCGGAAACCAGCCTCGGTATGCTGGTGGCGCTGTCATTGCTACGTGAGCTGGGGCCGGTGGTTGCGGCGCTGTTGTTTGCCGGGCGGGCCGGATCGGCCTTAACCGCAGAGATTGGCCTGATGCGGGCGACCGAGCAGCTTTCCAGCCTGGAAATGATGGCCGTCGACCCACTGCGCCGAGTGATCTCCCCGCGTTTTTGGGCCGGTGTCATTTCATTGCCGCTGCTGACGATTATATTTGTCGCGGTGGGGATCTGGGGTGGGTCGTTGGTTGGCGTAAGCTGGAAAGGTATTGATGCAGGCTTTTTCTGGTCGGCTATGCAAAATGCCGTCGACTGGCGTCTGGATCTGGTCAACTGCCTGATTAAGAGCGTGGTGTTTGCCATTACGGTCACCTGGATTGCATTGTTCAATGGTTATGATGCTATCCCGACCTCTGCCGGGATTAGCCGGGCAACGACACGCACCGTAGTGCACGCCTCTCTTGCCGTTCTGGGGCTGGATTTTGTGCTGACCGCACTGATGTTTGGGAATTGAGTTCATGCAAACGAAAAAAAATGAAATTTGGGTCGGGTTATTCCTGCTGGTTGCGCTGCTGGCCGCGCTGTTTGTCTGCCTGAAGGCGGCGAACGTCACCTCAATGCGTACTGAACCGACTTATACGATTTATGCGACCTTTGATAATATCGGCGGTCTGAGAGAGCGCTCTCCGGTGCGGATTGGCGGGGTCGTGGTAGGACGCGTATCGGACATCTCGTTAGATCAGAAAACGTACCTGCCGCGCGTGACGCTGGAAATTGAATCGCGTTTTAACCATATTCCTGACACCAGTTCTCTGAGCATCCGTACTTCCGGTCTGTTGGGCGAACAGTATCTGGCATTGAACGTAGGTTTTGAAGATCCTGAGCTGGGAACGTCTATCCTCAAAGATGGCGGTACGATTCAGGACACGAAATCTGCGATGGTGCTGGAAGATATGATTGGTCAGTTCCTTTACAACAGCAACAGTAAAGGTGATGACAATAAGAATTCTGGCGATGCGCCAGCCGCAACTGAAGGCAATAATGAAGCCACTACGCCTGCGGGCGCAACGAAATAATCTCAGGAGAATCGACGTATGTTTAAACGATTGATGATGGTGGCTATGCTGGTGATTGCTCCACTTAGCGCGGCAACCGCAGCGGACCAGACGAACCCGTACAAACTGATGGATGAGGCGGCGCAGAAGACGTTTGACCGTCTGAAGAACGAGCAACCTAAAATCCGTTCCAACCCGGATTACCTGCGTCAGGTGGTCGATCAGGAACTGCTGCCTTACGTGCAGGTTAAGTATGCAGGCGCACTGGTACTGGGCCGCTACTACAAAGATGCGACACCGGCTCAGCGTGACGCCTATTTCGCCGCATTCCGTGAATATCTGAAGCAGGCGTACGGTCAGGCGCTGGCGATGTACCACGGCCAGACCTATCAGATTGCCCCTGAGCAGCCGCTGGGTGATGCGACCATCGTGCCTATCCGCGTAACCATCATCGATCCAAACGGTCGTCCTCCGGTACGTCTGGATTTCCAGTGGCGTAAAAATTCCCAGACGGGTAACTGGCAGGCGTATGACATGATTGCTGAAGGCGTAAGTATGATCACCACCAAACAGAATGAGTGGAGCGACCTGCTGCGTACGAAAGGTATTGATGGCCTGACGGCACAGCTGAAATCTATTTCTCAGCAGAAAATCACGCTGGAAGAGAAAAAATAATGACGCAGTCACTCACCTGGATGCGTGAAGGCGACAAGCTGGTGCTGGTGGGAGAGCTGGATCAGGACGTGTTAAACCCATTATGGGATGCGCGAATTGAGGCGATGAAAGGGGTATCCTGCATCGACCTGAACCAGATTTCCCGGGTGGATACCGGTGGTCTGGCATTACTGCTGCACCTGATTAATGAGGGCAAGCAGCAGGGGAACAGCGTTTCGCTCGCTGGCGTTAACGATAAAGTGTACACGCTGGCGCAGCTTTACAATTTGCCTGACGACGTTCTTCCGCGTTAATTTTTGTAAGCCGGATAAGGTCTTGTGCCGCCATCCGGCAACTCCTCAGCGGGGGATCTGCCACTAAAGCCTTGTCTGATTTATCAGCGGGGCTTTTTGCTTATTTATGACAGCGCCACTTTGCTCTAAGATGTTGGGCTGTTTTCACTATCTGACGAATGAAGAGCCCATGGAAAATAATGAAATTCAGAGCGTGCTGATGAATGCACTCTCCCTCCAGGAAGTCCACGTTTCTGGCGACGGCAGTCACTTTCAGGTTATTGCCGTGGGTGAGATGTTTGAAGGCATGAGCCGGGTCAAGAAACAGCAATCGGTCTATGGCCCGTTGATGGAGTACATTGCGGACAACCGCATTCATGCCGTGTCGATTAAGGCGTTTACTCCAGCGGAATGGGCGCGCGATCGCAAACTTAACGGTTTTTGAGCTACGGGTGATATGCCGGTAGCGAAGATAAATTCTTAACAGAGAACAGAATAATGGATAAATTTCGTGTTCAGGGGCCAACCAAGCTCCAGGGCGAAGTCACAATTTCAGGCGCTAAAAACGCCGCGCTGCCGATCCTGTTTGCGGCGCTGCTGGCTGAAGAACCTGTAGAGATCCAGAACGTCCCGAAACTGAAGGATGTTGACACCTCAATGAAGCTGCTGAGCCAGTTGGGGGCGAAAGTTGAGCGTAATGGTTCTGTGCACATTGATGCGCGTGACGTGAACGTCTTCTGTGCGCCGTACGATCTGGTCAAAACCATGCGTGCATCCATCTGGGCGCTTGGGCCGCTGGTTGCCCGCTTTGGCCAGGGCCAGGTTTCACTGCCGGGCGGCTGTACCATCGGTGCGCGTCCGGTTGACCTGCACATTACTGGTTTGGAGCAGTTAGGCGCGACTATTAAGCTTGAAGAAGGCTATGTGAAAGCGTCCGTTGATGGCCGTCTGAAAGGCGCGCATATCGTCATGGACAAAGTGAGCGTCGGCGCGACGGTCACTATCATGTGCGCAGCAACGCTTGCCGAAGGCACTACCATCATCGAAAACGCCGCGCGTGAACCGGAGATCGTGGATACCGCGAACTTCCTGATTGCGCTGGGCGCAAAAATCACAGGCCAGGGTACCGATCGTATTACCATCGAAGGCGTTGAGCGCCTCGGCGGCGGTGTGTATCGCGTTCTGCCTGACCGCATCGAAACCGGTACTTTCCTGGTCGCAGCGGCAATTTCTCGCGGCAAAATTATCTGCCGCAATGCACAACCTGACACGCTGGATGCCGTTCTGGCGAAGCTGCGTGATGCGGGAGCGGATATCGAAGTCGGTGACGACTGGATCAGCCTGGACATGCACGGGAAACGTCCGAAAGCGGTCAATGTGCGCACGGCGCCGCACCCGGCGTTCCCTACCGATATGCAGGCCCAGTTCACGTTGCTGAACCTGGTGGCAGAAGGAACGGGTTTCATCACGGAAACCGTGTTTGAGAACCGCTTTATGCACGTGCCTGAGCTGAGCCGTATGGGCGCTCACGCAGAAATCGAAAGCAATACCGTGATTTGCCACGGTGTGGAAACGCTCTCCGGCGCACAGGTTATGGCGACCGATCTGCGCGCATCTGCAAGCCTCGTGCTGGCAGGGTGTATTGCTGAAGGTACGACGGTAGTCGATCGTATTTATCACATCGATCGCGGCTATGAGCGCATCGAAGATAAACTGCGCGCGCTGGGCGCAAACATTGAGCGCGTGAAAGGCGAGTAATCGTCTACGTCTCTTGTAACCCCCAGTTCTGTGAACCGGGGGTTACTACTCATCAGTGTTCATTCAGGATTCTGTTTCTCTTTGCGTCCCCTCATCATCCGCGTTCTGTCGATAAACTCATGTGTTTTTGCATCGTGATAGCGTGACGGCCAAATCACCCACGGGTCGGTTCCCAACGATCGGGCGATAATCAACTCACCTTTTGGCCATGGGCGTGTTAACGCATTGGCCAGCGTTGATGAGCTTAATCCATTTTTACGTGATTCAGCGGCCATTGAGGTCCCTTTCTTGCGCAGTCCGGCGATGATATCGGCCGGATGCCAGTCAATCAGCTTGTTTTCCATAAACTCATCTCTCCTTTGGTTATCGACTTATGGTTCCACGATCGGTTGTGGAGATACTATAACGCCCGGAGAACGAATGTTCTAAAATGTTCATGTAAAGTGTGAGTATATTCAGAATATGCCAAATTTATGCGAAGATTGCTGGAGAAGGGGGAGGTATTTATTGGAATTTATAAAAGCATCCCGTGCAGGGCACGGGATGATGAAAGATGTCGCAGGGTATTAACGGTCGCGCTGTACGGCGATATGCGCCAGACCAATCAGCGCTTCTCTCCACGGCGTATCAGGCAGTACCTGCAGCGCAGCGATGGCCTTATCAGCCTCTTCTTCTGCACGTTGGCGAGTCCACTCCAGGGAACCACAGGCGTTCATCGCTTCCAGAACAGGCTCCAGAAGGTGACGGCCATTACCCTGCTCAATAGCCTGGCGGATCATTTGTGCTTGTTCAGGGGTGCCGTGGCGCATGGCATGCAGCAGCGGCAGCGTTGGTTTACCCTCGTTGAGGTCATCACCGACGTTTTTACCCAGTTGCTCACCATCCGCGTTGTAATCCAGCAAATCGTCGATTAACTGGAAAGCGGTACCGAGATAACGGCCATAATCCTGCAACCCTTTCTCTTGTTCTTCGCTGCAACCAGCCAGAATGCCAGAGCATTGGGCAGCCGCTTCAAACAAACGCGCAGTCTTACTGTAGATAACGCGCATATAGTTTTCTTCAGTGATGTCCGGGTCGTTGACGTTCATCAACTGCAAGACTTCACCTTCGGCGATGACGTTGACCGCTTTCGACATGACTTCCAGCACTTTCAGCGAACCGAGGCTGGTCATCATCTGAAAAGCGCGGGTATAGATAAAATCGCCGACCAGCACGCTGGCCGCATTGCCAAACGCCGCATTCGCCGTGGCTTTTCCGCGGCGCATGTCGGACTCATCCACAACATCGTCGTGCAACAGGGTCGCGGTGTGAATAAACTCGATGAGGGCTGCAATCGTAACGTGCGCATTTTCCTGGTAGCCAACTGCACGCGCGGCGAGTACGGCGATCATTGGGCGAATGCGTTTTCCGCCGCCGCTAACGATGTAGTACCCCAGTTGATTGATCAGCTGCACGTCGGAATTGAGCTGTTCAAGGATTGTCGCATTGACCCCCGCCATATCTTGCGCGGTTAACTCATTGATTTTTTCTAAATTCATCGCAAAAGCCGGGCTTCTCGCCCCGATTACCTCACTGTATCGGAAGGTAACGTCGGGTTTAGGGTTATAAATATATGCTGATTGTACTGAAAAAACGCCATAGATAAACGTTACCGTACGTGTTGTGTTTTTTTTCTTCATGTATTGACGTAGCACTTGTCAAAGGCTCGCGTTTTGCGTAATATTCGCGCCCTATTGTGAATATTTATAGCGCACTCTGAATCATCAAAAAGGTGTGCGCGGAAGCGGAGTTTTTTATGTACGCGGTTTTCCAAAGTGGTGGTAAACAACACCGAGTAAGCGAAGGTCAGACCGTTCGCCTGGAAAAGCTGGACATCGCAACTGGCGAATCTGTTGAATTCGCAGAAGTTCTGATGATCGCAAACGGTGAAGAAGTCAAAATCGGCGTTCCTTTCGTTGATGGCGGCGTTATCAAAGCTGAAATTGTTGCTCACGGTCGTGGCGAGAAAGTTAAAATTGTTAAGTTTCGTCGTCGTAAACACTACCGTAAGCAGCAGGGCCATCGTCAGTGGTTCACTGATGTAAAAATCACTGGCATCAGCGCTTAAGTTAAGGGGAGCAGATTAAATGGCACATAAAAAGGCTGGCGGCTCGACTCGTAACGGTCGCGATTCAGAAGCTAAACGTCTGGGCGTAAAACGCTTCGGCGGTGAAACAGTTCTGGCTGGTAGCATCATCGTTCGTCAACGTGGTACTAAATTCCACGCTGGCTCCAACGTTGGTTGCGGCAAAGACCACACTCTGTTTGCTAAAGCAGACGGTAAAGTGAAATTTGAAGTGAAAGGCCCGAAAAACCGTAAATTCATCAGCATCGTTGCTGAATAAGTTTTTCGCGTCCCGGTAACGGATAAAAGCCCCGCAACACGTTGCGGGGCTTTTTACATTCGACGGCCGGTAAATACGCTCGTCGCGCCGTGATAACCCGGAAACGAGCCCTTGCAGGGAATACGGCATGAAGCAGCAGGCAGGTATTGGTATTCTGTTAGCACTCACAACGGCAGTATGTTGGGGTGCTTTGCCAATAGCGATGAAGCAAGTGCTGGAGGTGATGGAGCCTCCTACCGTGGTGTTCTACCGTTTTTTAATGGCAAGCATTGGCCTTGGCGCTATTCTTGCGGTTAAAAAAAAGCTCCCCCCGTTGCGTATTTTTCGCAAAGCGCGTTGGCTGATACTGTTGGCTATCGCTACCGGTGGGTTGTTCGGTAACTTCATTCTGTTTAGTTCATCCTTGCAATATTTGAGCCCAACGGCTTCGCAGGTTATCGGTCAGCTGTCACCGGTTGGTATGATGATTGCCAGCGTCTTTATCCTGAAAGAAAAGATGCGCGGTACGCAGGTGATTGGCGCCATTATGCTTCTGAGCGGCCTGGTTCTGTTTTTTAATACCAGTCTGATCGAAATTTTTACCCGACTCACCGATTACACCTGGGGCGTTATCTTTGGTGTTGGTGCGGCGATGGTCTGGGTGAGCTATGGGGTCGCGCAAAAGGTGTTATTGCGCCGCCTGGCATCACCGCAGATCCTGTTTTTACTGTACACTTTATGTACGATTGCGTTGTTGCCGTTGGCTAAACCCGGTGTCATCACGCAGCTCAGTGACTGGCAGCTGGCATGCCTTGTATTCTGCGGCCTGAATACGCTGGTAGGATACGGTGCTCTCGCGGAAGCGATGGCGCGTTGGCAGGCGGCACAGGTGAGCGCCATTATTACGCTCACTCCGCTGTTTACGTTGTTATTTTCAGATTTATTATCACTGGCCTGGCCCGATTTCTTCGCCAGACCGATGCTAAACCTATTAGGTTATCTCGGTGCGTTTATCGTGGTTGCGGGCGCGATGTATTCCGCCATTGGTCATCGAATTTGGGGCGGTTTACGTAAGCATGAAACGGTGGTTTCGCAGCCCCGCTCAGGCGAATGATTTACGGAGAGTAAAATGAAGTTTGTTGATGAAGCATCGATTCTGGTCGTTGCAGGTGATGGCGGTAATGGTTGCGTCAGCTTCCGCCGCGAAAAGTACATCCCAAAAGGCGGTCCGGACGGTGGAGACGGTGGTGACGGTGGTGACGTTTGGCTGGAAGCCGACGAAAACCTGAACACGCTGATCGATTACCGTTTTGAAAAATCATTCCGTGCGGAACGTGGACAGAATGGCGCGAGCCGTGATTGCACCGGCAAGCGTGGTAAAGATGTCACGATTAAAGTGCCTGTAGGTACGCGTGTAATCGATCAGGGCACGGGCGAAACCATGGGCGACATGACCAAACACGGTCAGCGTCTGATGGTCGCTAAAGGCGGCTGGCACGGTCTGGGCAACACCCGTTTCAAATCCTCGGTCAACCGTACTCCGCGTCAGAAAACGATGGGTACACCGGGCGATAAACGCGATCTGATGCTGGAGCTGATGCTGCTGGCGGACGTGGGGATGCTGGGCATGCCAAACGCCGGTAAATCGACGTTTATCCGTGCGGTGTCCGCGGCGAAGCCGAAAGTCGCTGACTATCCGTTCACCACCCTGGTTCCGAGCCTGGGTGTGGTGCGTATGGACAACGAAAAGAGCTTCGTGGTTGCCGACATTCCGGGTCTGATTGAAGGCGCGGCTGAAGGCGCAGGCTTGGGTATCCGCTTCCTGAAACACCTGGAACGCTGCCGCGTACTGCTACACCTCATTGATATCGATCCGATTGACGGTTCCGATCCGGTTGAAAATGCCCGTATCATTATTGGCGAGCTTGAAAAATACAGCCAGGATCTGGCGTCTAAACCGCGTTGGTTAGTGTTCAACAAAATTGATTTGCTGGACAAGGCTGAAGCGGAAGAGAAAGCGAAAGCGATCGCCGAAGCGTTAGGCTGGGAAGGTAAATATTACCTGATCTCCGCCGCCAGCCAGTTGGGCGTGAAGGATCTCTGCTGGGATGTGATGACCTTTATCATCGAGAACCCGATTGTTCAGGCTGAAGAAGCGAAACAGCCAGAGAAAGTCGAGTTCATGTGGGATGATTATCACCGCCAGCAGCTCGCTGAAGTCGAAGACGAAGCAGAAGATGATTGGGATGACGATTGGGACGAAGACGACGAAGAAGGCGTTGAGTTCATCTACAAGCGTTAATCACATTAAAAACCCCGGCCATGTTGCCGGGGTTTTGTTTCCAGGTTTCAGAAGGTCGGATTAGGTGCGTTAGCGCTGCCATCCGGCAAACATACTCAGTTATTCTGATAAATATCCTTGTATAATCGGCTTTCGAAGCGGACCAGTGGAATACGGCGATTACGCTGATCAGCTGGCTCTACAGCATAACCAGACAGATACTGCACAAATGCCATGCGCTGACCGCTTGCCGTGGTGATGAAGCCTGCCAGGTTATAGACCCCCTGCAGTGAGCCTGTCTTCGCCGATACTTTGCCATCTACGCCAGCCTGATGCAGACCCGCACGGTATTGCAAAGAGCCGTCATGGCCTGCCAGCGGCAGCATGGTGATAAAGTTCAGCTCGTTATCGTGCTGAGCGATATATTGCAGCACCTGCATCATGGTCGCCGGGGCAATCAGGTTATGGCGGGAGAGCCCAGAACCGTCGGCAATAATGGTGTTGCCGATATCAATACCCGCTTGCTGACGCAGAATCTGGCGTACGGCATCAGAACCTGCTCGCCAGGTACCTGGCACGTTAAATCGTGCATGGCCAATCATACGGAAAACGGTATCGGCAATCATGTTGTCCGATTTTTTCAGCATAATCTTAAGCAGGTCGTGCAGCGGCGCCGACTGCTTACTGGCTACCACGGTCCCCGGCTCGTTGACCAGCGTCTGGCGCAGCAGAGTCCCGCTGTAAGTGATACCGGCTTGTTTTAGCTCATCTTTGATAATCGCCCCGGCATAGCTGGCGCCGTCCTGAATAGCGAATGCCAGCGGCAGCGGATCGGCTCGTTGGGGCAGGCATCCGGTCAACGTAAAGCGGTTGAGATCGCCTGGAACCACGTCCAGTTCACAATATTGCGCTTCGGCAGAGCCACGAGCGAGAGTACGCACCTGACTGAACATGGTGACCGGGTAGTAAGATGCCACGCGGATAAAGGCGAGATCGTTAGGTTTTTGCGCGCTATAGAGTGAAACCGAGAAACAGTTACGATCGACAATGGCTGCCGCGGGCGGTGCGCTAAAACACTGCGTCATGTCGTTCCAGGGCCAGCCAGGTGCCTTATCATGGCTGGCGAAAATGGAGGTGTCGATCATGACATTTCCGGCAATTTGCGTCACGCCTGATTTTTTCAGGGTTGCCACCATATTGCGAATATCCTGACGTTTTAGCGTCGGATCGGCACCAAATCGCGCCACTAAGTCACCTTTCAAAACGCCGCCTTCCACGTTGCCTTTAGTCTCAAGCGTGGTGGTAAAACGAAAGTCAGGCCCGAGCTGAATCAATGCCGCCAGCGCGGTGATCACTTTCTGTGTACTGGCCGGCAGCGCCATCTGCTGGCTATGGTAATCAATAGTAGGAGCTGGTGCGCCAACCTTCTGTACCATAAGGGCGAGGTTGGCCCCGGCAGGGAGCTGATTGATATACTCGTCGACGTTCGCAGCCTGAACGCTGAACGCTATACTGGCAGTCAATCCAATGGTAAATCTGGAAAATCGCATAATCTCGCGCTAACAACCTGGAAACAGGCCGTCATACTACGGCGCAACGCCCCAAAAAGTAAACGATGACCCATAGGGAACTCCAGGGTAAAATGATCATCAAATAGAGAATTGTAGCTGACCTGGGACCCTGAGCCCCGGGTCGGTATTTTTTTGCTTCTGACTCTGGCATGGCGTATGCCAGAGTGGGCTTAGCAGCCGGGGTGAGAGCAGCCGCCCCCTACAGGAATGTTCAAGAGGTATAACAAATGCAAGCTATCCCAATGACCTTACGTGGTGCTGAAAAACTGCGCGAAGAACTGGATTTTCTGAAATCGGTGCGCCGTCCTGAAATCATTGCCGCTATCGCAGATGCGCGCGAGCATGGCGACCTGAAAGAAAATGCAGAGTATCACGCGGCGCGCGAACAGCAGGGTTTCTGCGAAGGGCGCATTAAAGATATCGAAGCTAAACTGTCCAACGCGCAGGTTATCGACGTCACAAAAATGCCGAACAATGGTCGCGTAGTTTTCGGCGCGACGGTTACCGTGCTGAATCTCGATAACGACGAAGAGCAGACCTGGCGTATTGTCGGCGATGATGAAGCCGATTTTAAACAGAACCTGATTTCGGTGAACTCGCCTATTGCTCGTGGCCTGATCGGTAAAGAGCAGGATGACGTGGTGGTTATTAAAACGCCGGGCGGTGAAGTTGAATATGAAGTAACGAAGGTAGAATACCTGTAATTCGCATCTTGGTTAAGATGTTGATACATTGTAAAGAAAGGAAAAAGGCCGCATAGCGGCCTTTTATCAACGAAGAGAGCGTGGCATTTTGCTCTCCTGCTAGCGGAAAATCCCGCGTTTTACACAAACTTCGTGTGCAACTTTGGGATATTCTTAGCGTGGCAGCGAGATTTTACGTTCTTTAGTCGGGCGATACAGTACCAGCGTTTTACCGATGACCTGTACATTGCAGGCGCCGGTTTCGCGTACGATAGCTTCCACGATCAAGGTTTTAGTATCGCGATCTTCCGAGGCGATTTTCACCTTGATAAGTTCATGGTGCTCTAACGCTTGTTCAATCTCGGCCAGTACCCCTTCGGTCAAACCATTGTTGCCAAGCATAACTACAGGCTTGAGCGGATGTGCCAGACCTTTCAGGTGCTGTTTTTGTTTAGTACTCAGATTCATCGTATATTTTTGCTTACGTTGGGATTGAAAACGGGTCATTCTACCGCCATCTCCCATATATCGCCAAATAGCTGTGTAGAAATTTACACCATTGGTTACGATGAACTGCCCTTTGGGAATGTGAAATGACAGGTAAAAAGCGTTCTGCCAGCTCGAGTCGCTGGCTTCAGGAACACTTTAGCGATAAATATGTTCAGCAGGCGCAGAAAAAGGGGTTACGTTCCCGTGCCTGGTTTAAACTTGATGAAATACAGCAAAGTGACAAAATTTTTAAACCGGGGATGACGATTGTTGATCTCGGTGCTGCACCCGGTGGCTGGTCGCAATATGCGGTTACGCAGATCGGCAACACTGGCCGCATTATCGCTTGCGATCTTTTACCTATGGATCCAATCGTTGGTGTGGACTTCCTTCAGGGCGACTTTCGTGATGAATTAGTCCTGAAAGCGTTACTTGAGCGCGTAGGTGACAGTAAAGTACAAGTTGTCATGTCTGATATGGCGCCAAATATGTGTGGAACACCGGCGGTGGATATTCCCCGGGCCATGTATCTGGTAGAGCTGGCGCTTGGAATGGCTCGTGATGTATTAGCGCCAGGTGGTAGTTTTGTAGTGAAGGTGTTCCAGGGCGAAGGTTTCGATGAGTATCTAAGAGAGATTCGCTCCCTGTTTACGAAGGTCAAAGTTCGTAAGCCGGACTCTTCTCGCGCCCGTTCGCGTGAAGTGTATATTGTAGCGACCGGGCGTAAACCATAACCGGTAGATTTCAAACGAAAGTTTGAAAGAAACTGGATATAGAGTATCCTGACGCTGTTTTTAACACAGTTGTAATATGAGGTTAATCCCTTGAGTGACATGGCGAAAAACCTAATTCTCTGGCTGGTCATTGCCGTTGTGCTGATGTCAGTATTCCAGAGCTTTGGGCCCAGCGAGTCTAATGGCCGTAAGGTTGATTACTCTACCTTCCTGCAAGAGGTCAATCAGGACCAGGTTCGTGAAGCGAAGATCAACGGACGTGAGATTAACGTTACCAAGAAAGATAGTAACCGTTACACGACCTACATTCCGGTTAACGATCCGAAGCTGCTTGATAACCTGCTGACCAAAAACGTCAAGGTTGTTGGTGAACCGCCTGAAGAGCCGAGCCTGCTGGCTTCTATCTTCATTTCCTGGTTCCCAATGCTGCTGCTGATTGGTGTCTGGATCTTCTTCATGCGTCAAATGCAGGGCGGTGGTGGCAAAGGTGCCATGTCGTTCGGTAAGAGCAAAGCGCGCATGCTGACGGAAGATCAGATCAAAACGACTTTTGCAGACGTTGCTGGTTGCGACGAAGCAAAAGAAGAAGTTGCTGAGCTGGTTGAGTATCTGCGCGAACCGAGCCGTTTCCAGAAGCTGGGCGGTAAAATCCCGAAAGGCGTCCTGATGGTCGGTCCTCCGGGTACGGGTAAAACCCTGCTGGCGAAAGCTATCGCAGGTGAAGCGAAGGTTCCTTTCTTCACCATTTCCGGTTCTGATTTCGTGGAAATGTTCGTGGGTGTCGGTGCATCTCGTGTGCGTGACATGTTCGAACAAGCCAAGAAAGCGGCACCGTGCATCATCTTCATCGATGAAATCGACGCCGTAGGCCGCCAGCGTGGTGCAGGTCTGGGCGGTGGTCACGATGAACGTGAGCAGACACTGAACCAGATGCTGGTTGAGATGGACGGCTTCGAAGGTAACGAAGGCATTATCGTTATCGCGGCAACTAACCGTCCGGACGTTCTTGACCCTGCGCTGCTGCGTCCAGGCCGTTTCGACCGTCAGGTTGTGGTTGGTCTGCCGGATGTCCGCGGTCGTGAACAGATCCTGAAAGTGCATATGCGTCGCGTACCGCTGTCTCCGGATATCGATGCGGCAATCATTGCACGTGGTACGCCTGGCTTCTCCGGTGCGGATCTCGCGAACCTGGTCAACGAAGCGGCGCTGTTTGCAGCTCGTGGCAACAAGCGTGTTGTATCGATGGTTGAGTTCGAGAAAGCGAAAGATAAAATCATGATGGGTGCGGAACGTCGCTCCATGGTGATGACGGAAGCGCAGAAAGAATCTACCGCGTATCACGAAGCAGGCCACGCGATTATCGGTCGCCTGGTACCGGAACACGATCCGGTGCACAAAGTGACGATTATCCCGCGCGGTCGTGCGCTGGGTGTGACTTTCTTCCTGCCTGAAGGCGACGCTATCAGTGCCAGCCGTCAGAAACTGGAAAGTCAGATCTCCACGCTGTACGGCGGTCGTCTGGCCGAAGAGATCATCTACGGTGTTGAACATGTTTCTACCGGTGCGTCGAACGACATTAAAGTCGCGACTAACTTGGCGCGTAACATGGTTACTCAGTGGGGCTTCTCCGAGAAACTCGGTCCGTTGCTGTACGCTGAAGAAGAAGGCGAAGTGTTCCTGGGACGTTCTGTGGCGAAAGCTAAGCATATGTCCGATGAAACGGCTCGTATTATCGATCAGGAAGTTAAACTGCTGATTGAGCGTAACTATGACCGTGCGCGTCGTCTGCTGAACGAAAACATGGACATTCTGCACTCGATGAAAGATGCGCTCATGAAATATGAGACCATCGATGCGCCGCAGATTGATGATCTGATGGCTCGCCGCGAGGTACGTCCGCCAGCGGGTTGGGAAGAACCGGGTTCTTCTAACAACAACTCTGGCAGCACCGGCAAGCCGAGTGCGCCGCGTCCGGTTGATGAACCGCGTGCGCCGGACTCTGGCACCATGTCAGAGCAACTGGGCGACAAATAAGTTATCGTTGATGATGACCGTGTTTTAATTTAAAACCCTGGGGCTTGCCCCGGGGTTTTTCTTATTTGTATATTCAAGATGTTATCAGGGATAAAACTATGAAACTCTTTGCTCAGGGGTCTTCACTGGATCTCAGCCATCCGCACGTCATGGGGATTTTGAACGTCACGCCAGATTCCTTTTCCGATGGTGGTGCGCACAACTCTCTGGTTGAGGCGGTAAAACACGCAAACCTGATGATTAACGCCGGGGCGACTATCATTGATGTGGGTGGTGAATCCACGCGTCCAGGCGCGGCCGATGTGAGCGTGGAAGAAGAGTTGCAGCGAGTGATCCCGGTGGTGGAGGCGATTGCTCAGCGTTTTGAAGTGTGGATTTCGGTCGATACTTCAAAAGCAGAAGTGATTCGCGAGTGCGCCAGAGTCGGCGCACATATCATTAATGACATTCGCTCACTCTCGGAGCCTGGGGCGCTGGAAGCCGCAGCAGAAACCGGATTACCGATTTGTCTGATGCATATGCAGGGTCAGCCGAAAACCATGCAGGAAGCACCAAAGTACGAGAATGTTTTTGCTGATGTAAATCGTTACTTTGTTGAACAAATAGCACGCTGCGAGCAGGCTGGAATCACAAAAGATAAATTGTTGCTCGACCCCGGGTTCGGATTCGGTAAAAATCTCACTCACAACTACACATTACTGGCACGTTTGGCTGAGTTTCATCATTTTAATCTGCCATTGCTGGTTGGAATGTCACGAAAATCAATGGTTGGCCAGTTGCTGAATGTAGGGCCATCCGAACGCCTGAGCGGTAGCCTTGCGTGTGCGGTCATTGCCGCAATGCAAGGGGCGCATATCGTTCGTGTCCATGACGTCAAAGAAACCGTAGAAGCGATGCGTGTGGTGGAAGCCACATTGTCTGCAAAGGAAAATAAACGCTATGAGTAATCGTAAATATTTTGGCACCGATGGGATCCGTGGTCGCGTAGGCGACGCCCCAATTACCCCTGACTTTGTGCTCAAACTGGGTTGGGCTGCAGGAAAAGTGCTGGCACGTCATGGTTCACGTAAAATTATTATTGGCAAAGATACGCGTATTTCTGGCTATATGCTGGAGTCCGCACTGGAAGCGGGTCTGGCTGCCGCCGGACTGTCGGCTTCTTTCACAGGCCCAATGCCAACACCTGCTGTTGCATATCTGACGCGCACCTTCCGTGCTGAAGCCGGGATTGTTATCTCTGCTTCGCACAACCCGTACTATGACAACGGGATTAAATTCTTCTCCATCGATGGGACTAAACTGCCGGATGCGGTTGAAGAAGCTATCGAAGCCGAAATGGAAAAAGCGATCACCTGCGTGGACTCGGCTGACCTGGGTAAAGCTACCCGTATCGTTGATGCTGCCGGTCGTTATATCGAGTTTTGCAAAGGCACCTTCCCGAATGAATTGAGTCTGAGTGAGCTTAAAATTGTGGTGGATTGCGCTAATGGTGCGACGTACCACATTGCGCCAAATGTACTGCGTGAGCTGGGCGCAAACGTGATTGCTATTGGCTGTGAGCCAAACGGCGTTAACATCAATGAAGAAGTCGGTGCCACCGACGTCCGCGCCCTGCAGGCGCGCGTGATGGCGGAAAAAGCCGATCTGGGTATTGCGCTGGATGGTGACGGCGACCGCGTCATTATGGTTGACCACGAAGGCAATAAGGTCGATGGCGATCAGATCATGTACATCATTGCCCGTGAAGCCCTGCGTCAGGGGCAGCTGCGCGGTGGCGCGGTAGGCACGCTGATGAGCAATATGGGCCTCGAGCTGGCGCTGAAACAGTTGGGTATTCCGTTTGCCCGTGCGAAAGTCGGCGACCGCTATGTACTGGAAAAAATGCAGGAAAAAGGCTGGCGTATCGGTGCTGAAAACTCAGGCCATGTGATCCTGCTGGACAAAACCACCACCGGTGACGGTATTGTTGCAGGTCTGCAGGTACTGGCGGCGATGGTGCGCAACCATATGAGTTTGCACGACCTGTGCAGCGGCATGAAAATGTTCCCGCAACTGCTGGTTAACGTACGTTACACCGCAGGTAGCGGCGATCCGCTGGAACATGAAAACGTGAAAGCGGTGATGGCTGAAGTTGAAGCTGCACTGGGTAATCGCGGACGTGTTCTGCTGCGTAAGTCAGGTACAGAACCGTTAATTCGCGTGATGGTTGAAGGTGAAGATGAAGCGCAGGTGACTGAATTCGCTCACCGTATTGCCGATGCCGTCAAAGCGGTGTAATCACTAAAGACAGTGAAAACCGGAGTCTGGGACTCCGGTTTTTTTTTACTGTACGGGAAGTGACTGTTTATGTCGGCGCTGCCAGAAGTAACCACCGATCATTAATATTACAAGGACTGCCAGCCACGGCAGAACCGCCAGCAAATGCCCTGACCGGGCAAAGGTCAGCACAATCATCAGTAACCAACCGCCCAGCATCGGAATCGCGGTGCGCTTAACAATGTCCACAGGTGAGACGCCTGCAATTCCCGCGATAGCAATGATGACGCCGGCAATGGGGGATAACGTACGACCAATCCCCGCCGATATCTGGATAGGCAACATCATGACTGCGATGTCGCTACCGATATGACGGCTGATGTCCGGTACCATCGGGGCGAAGGAGAAAAACGCCGCATTTCCGGAGCCCATTAGCGCTGAAATTGCAAAGGTGATAAGGGTCATCAGCAGGATAATAGAGGCGGCGCTGAGGCCAAATTCACCGGAAAGCGACAGCAGCGCATCGACGGTGCCAATGGCTTTCAGTCCGGCTGAAAAGACTTCACCAGCGATAATCAGCGTGACGACGGTGGCAAAAACGCTGCCCATGCTGTCAAAGACTTTTTGTACGCCTGCCATCACCTCGCGCGCCTTACGATGACGGCAATACTCACAAACCAGGGTAATGGCGAGGCTTATCAGTACGGCGGTATCCAGCGTAATTTTGAGCGAACTGAATACTAAATCACTGCACACCAGCATCAACACCAGCGGCAGCATGGGTAGAAAAAGCCAGGCGATCGGTGCTTCAGTTTCATCGGTCGACGTTAATGTCTGCATCTGCTGAGCCACACCGTCACTGCTTTCCCGATGGTCGAAAAAGCGTTGCACAACAATATGTAGCAGGGCGATGAACAGAATAACGGGGACGACGATCGGTAACTGATCCTGCACGAAATAGTTCACCACCTCGATGCCTGCGGTTTTGGCGGCGAGAACCGAGTTGCCGGAACCTGGACCAAATTCAACCGCACAGGTACTGGCGATAACGGCGGCAACGGCAGCGCGGCTACAGCCAAGACGGGTCAGCAGCGGGTAGAGCGTCGCCATCAACAGCAGACCCAGCCCGGTGGCGCTGCTGATAAACAGCGACAGGAATTGACCCAGCAACAGCGCCAGCCCCAACAGCAGATACGGTGAGTTCAGGCGTTGCAAAGGGCGAGACGTCACCCGAACCAGCACCTGGCTTGCGCCAATGGCCGACATATATGTAGCGAAACCACCAATCAGCATAATTTGCAGCCCAAGGCCGCCGAGGCGCACGCTCAGGGTATCGCGAATAAACTCAAAGGCATCAAAGGGGCCGAATCCGGTGCTTTTTTTCACCAGGCCACTGAGCGTGGTCATCCCGCTAAAATGCGCGATAAGCAGCAGCACAATCCCGGTCAACAGCAACACTGACTGGGGGTGATATTTTTTGAGGATCAGACGTCCGGCAAAAATGATGGCAATTAGCGCCAGTAATAATGACATTCTTGCCCCCTTACTCGAAGTTGCCAGTAACCAGGCACTCGCCCTCCCGCAGCAACGGCTTACCCGCAGCGAACAGATGGGCCAGCGAGAGGTCATCATTGAGTACACAGATATCGGCACGTTCCCCGGCGCAGAGCACGCCGCCGGAAATACCCAGCGAGCGCGCAACGTTTGCCGTCAACATCGCGATCGCTTGTGGCACAGGGATCCCCACATCAATCAGACGAGGAAAAAGATTAAGGTTACCTGCGACCGGTGCCGCGCTTAAGCCTTCCACAATACCCTGGGCGTTAAAGCGCGGAACGCTGCCATTACCATCAGAGCTGATCGTGATGCGATCGGCTGGAACCTGGGCTTCCAGAGCGTGGAGGATTGCCTGCTCCTGAGGCATAAAGCGACTACCGCCAGACGTAACGTCGATATGGCCGCCACGATGAGCGAACGCAATCGCCTGTTCGAACAAGGGCGCTGTTCTCGCAACATGGGTCGGTGAAATGTGGTGAATCGGAATGCCTGCATCACACAGCTCAATAAGCTGCGACATCCCTTCCGGCAGATTTCCAAGATGTACATGCAGTAACCCTTTTTTGCCTGCCAGCAGGGAAGCCACGCGGATATCGCTTACTATTCTCAGCAATTCCTGGAAAGAGGGGTAAGAACCACGGTGATCGGCGAGGGCGATTTTGACGCCAAGAATCGCCGGGATGAAGGTCATGTCATCGCGGATGGATCGCGTAATGGTTGGGCTGGGTACCGCGTAGGCTCCCGTATGCATAAATGCGCGTAATCCCTCAAGGTTGAGAGACTGCATTTTGGCGTAGAGGTCTTTGGGCGAACGAGAAATGGCATCGGTACCTAACACGCCGACAACCGTGGTAATACCTGCCTGAATCAGATCGCGTAGCTTGACGGCTGGCGTTCGGCTGGCAAATCCAGCCTCGCCACCGCCACCGGTAAGATGGACATGTTGATCGATTATGCCTGGGATAACCCATTTGCCATGACAATCGATGACCTCGTCGACGCCATCAAACAGGGAAATATCTTTTTCTACCGCCACAATTCGGTCGGCATGAATGAGCAGGGAGCAGAGGCCTAAATCCTCGGGAGAAAAAACACGGGCATTGGTCAATAAAGTAAACATATAGGTCCTGTCAAACGTCGTGGGTGAGAGTCGGCAGGTGAAAAGGAATATTGTTGTTATGATGCCCACCATAAAGCCATTACTATAACTATGACTATTACCGATTTGGTATTGGAGGATGCGGTTATGGCATGGTGGAGAGTTCAACGTGGATTGTAAGTGGCTGGAAGATTTTCTGGCATTGAGTCAGCATGGAAACTACTCTCAGGCCGCGGCGCAGCGGCATATTACTCAACCCGCACTCAGTCGGCGTATAAAGGCGCTGGAAGAGGTGTTAGGGGTGCCGTTGTTTGACCGGACCACGACCCCCGTTACGCTGACACGCTATGGTGAACGCTTTGAACCCTATGCCCGGCACGTCCTCAGTACACTAACAGAGGCGCGCCACGAGCTATCGGCGATGACGCCAGCAACGGACAATACGCTGGTGATGGTTAGCCTGCATACGCTGTCGGTGAATATCCTGCCGGATATGATCAACTATCTGCGACAGAGCGAACCGCAGTTAAATTTTACGGTTAATGCCAGTATTCAGGGGATAGACAACCATTTTAACGCCTTGATAGATCGGCAAATCGATCTGCTGGTGACCTACGATTTACCGTCTTCGCAGCCGGGGCTGGAGATTGCCGGAGGGTTAAAACGTTCACTATGGCGGTATGAGCGATTTATACCGGTTATTTCTGCGCAGTTGGCTAATGCGCTTCACGATCCGCATGCGCCGATCCCATGGCTATGCTATAGCGACTACACCTTTGTCAGACGCATTATTGAGCCAGCTGAACAACGCGTCCGCCCACGTCTGAAAAAAGTGTTTGAGAGTGGTTTAAGCGAAACGATACGAGAAATGGTGCTGCGGCATATGGGAATGGCATGGTTACCCGAATCGATGGTGGCGGAAGAGTTGGTGAACCAGCAAATTATTCACTGCTGGCCAGAAAACGCTGACCTGATTTGTGAAATCCCCGTTGTGGTATGGGCGAATCTTGACGATCAACGCGCCGTCATGCAGAGATGCTGGGAGAAGTTGCTGCGTTTTTGATTGATATGGCGATTTTTTCCGCAGTTGATACAATGCCAACAAATTGCCCTTGCGAAGGTTATTCGCTTTGGTTAGTATTCACACCCGCTTCAGTGGGAAACAGTAAACATTCCCGCTTTAATGGTCGAAGCATTGTACGCGGCAACTCCGCAAGGAACAGGTTGATTATGCACGAAGCTCTTTTAGTAGTTTTCCTTATTGTGGCAATTGGCCTGGTAGGCTTGATCATGCTGCAGCAAGGCAAAGGCGCTGATATGGGAGCCTCTTTTGGCGCAGGCGCTTCTGGTACTCTGTTTGGTTCAAGTGGTTCTGGTAACTTCATGACCCGCATGACAGCTGTATTGGGAACCTTGTTCTTCATCATCAGTCTGGTGCTGGGTAACATGAACAGCAATAAGACCAATAAAGGAAGTGAGTGGGAAAATCTGAGTGCACCGGCGAAAACCGAGCAAACTCAGCCAGCTGCTCCGGCTCAGCCGACCAGCGATATCCCACGCTAAGTATTCTGTACCGAGGTGGTGGAATTGGTAGACACGCTACCTTGAGGTGGTAGTGCCCTAACGGGCTTGTGGGTTCGAGTCCCATCCTCGGTACCAAATTCCAAAAAAAAGACGCTGCAAAGCGTCTTTTTTTTCGTCTGTCATTTGTGGTGGTTCTGTAGGTCGGATAAGACATTTAGGACGCCATCCGACTATTACAATACCTGATGATGTCTGGCTTATTAGGCCTCAGGGTAACAGAACATCCCTATTTTCTGCGCATAAAAAAGGCCGCTTTCGCGGCCTTAAGATGATGAATATTTACTTCGCCTTGTTTTCCAGATTCTCAACCTGCGGCAGGCCGGTTGTGGAAGAGGCGGTCAGCAGACCAGACTGCGCATAACCGAACAGCTTCTCGCGGGTATCAGTGATATCCAGATTACGCATGGTCAACTGACCGATACGATCATCCGGAGAGAATACCGAGTCGCCTTTTTCCATCGTCAGACGTTCTGGTTTGTAAGTCAGATTGTCCGACACGGTGTTGAGGATGGAGTAATCATTACCGCGACGCAGTTCCAGCGTCACTTCACCCGTAATCTGGCTGGCAACCCAACGCTGCAGACCGTCACGCAGCATCAGCGCCTGAGAGTCAAACCAGCGGCCCTGATACAACAGACGACCAAGCTGGCGACCGTGCGCGTGATACTGCTCGATGGTATCTTCGTTGTGAATCCCGGTCAGCAGACGCTCATAGGCGATGTGCAGCAATGCCATCCCCGGAGCTTCGTAGATGCCCCGGCTTTTCGCTTCAATGATCCGGTTTTCAATCTGATCGCTCATACCCAGACCGTGACGACCGCCGATGCGGTTGGCTTCCAGCATCATCTCAACGTCGTCGCTAAAGGTTTTACCGTTCAGCGCAACCGGATGACCCTGCTCGAAACGCACGGTGACTTCTTCTGCCGGGATCTTCACGCTCTCATCCCAGAATTTCACGCCCATAATCGGGTTGACGATTTTGACGCTGGAGTTCAGAAACTCGAGGTCTTTTGCTTCGTGGGTCGCCCCGAGCATATTGGAGTCCGTGGAGTACGCTTTCTCAACGGACATCTTGTAGTCGAAACCACAGGCAATCATAAATTCGGACATCTCATGGCGACCGCCGAGTTCATCGATAAAATCGGTATCCAGCCATGGTTTGTAAATCTGCAGTTCGGCGTTGGTCAGCAGGCCGTAACGATAGAAACGTTCAATATCGTTACCTTTATAGGTGCTACCGTCACCCCAGATATTTACGCCATCTTCTTTCATGGCCGCAACCAGCATGGTGCCGGTGACAGCACGGCCCAGCGGAGTGGTATTGAAATAGGTCAGTCCGCCGGTGGTGTTGTGGAATGCACCGCACTGAATCGCAGCGATCCCTTCGGCAACCAGCTGCTTACGGCAATCTACCAGGCGAGCATTCTCAGCACCATATTCCATTGCACGGCGAGGAATGGCGTCATAGTCATCCTCATCCGGCTGGCCCAAATTCGCAGTATATGCATATGGGACAGCCCCTTTTTGTCGCATCCACAGCAGTGCTGCACTGGTGTCCAGGCCGCCGGAAAAAGCGATACCAATACGTTGACCTACCGGGAGATGCTTGAGAATCGTCGTCATAAAATAAAACCCTGCTTGATAGACTGGTGAAGAGGTCGGCTTATTATACTAATTGCATTTTTATGCAAAATAAGTGAGTTTTCATTTAATCATCTTTTCTGGATGACAGGAAGAGTTTAGTGATAATTTCGTTAAATAACGGCGCGGGTGACACATTTATCTGGTTGAATATTCGCTGGGCAGCATTCATTGATTTGCATAGTCGTAACAAGGTTGACATACCGCATAGTGAATCAATATACTGTGCGCAGATTTTACGTCCCGTCCTCGGTACCAAATCCCAGCAGTATTTGCATTTTTTACCCAAAACGAGTAAAATTTGCCACGTTTCAGGCGCGGGGTGGAGCAGCCTGGTAGCTCGTCGGGCTCATAACCCGAAGGTCGTCGGTTCAAATCCGGCCCCCGCAACCACTTTCCCTTAGAGTTCTTTTTCAAATATACTGTGAAGACTTAGGCCTTCGTAGCTGGATTTGAAAAAAATTCTTTCGGAAGGTTTTCCGAACCGCAGGTGCGGTTATAGGGTTCAGTTATATAAAGCCCCGATTTATCGGGGTTTTTTGTTATCTGACTACAGAATAACTGGGCTTTAGGCCCTTTTTTTATGTCTTGGGGGTGGGCTTGTCCACATTAGAGCAAAAATTAACAGAGATGATTACAGCGCCAGTTGAAGCCCTGGGCTACGAGTTGGTCGGCATCGAATTTATTCGTGGTCGCACATCCACACTGCGCATCTATATTGATAGTGAAGATGGCATCAATGTTGATGATTGTGCTGATGTGAGCCATCAGGTAAGCGCCGTGATGGATGTCGAAGACCCAATCACCGTTGCCTACAACCTGGAAGTCTCCTCTCCGGGTCTCGACCGTCCTCTGTTCACAGCTGAACACTACGTGCGTTTCCTGGGTGAAGAAGTGACGCTGGTTCTTCGTATGGCGGTACAAAACCGTCGTAAATGGCAGGGCGTTATCAAAGCGGTGGATGGTGAGATGATCACGGTCACAGTCGAAGGTAAAGATGAAGTGTTCGCGCTGAGTAATATCCAGAAGGCGAACCTGGTTCCCCACTTTTAACAGTCTGGATTGAGGTGAAAAGCCCGCGATGAACAAAGAAATTTTGGCTGTTGTTGAAGCCGTATCCAACGAAAAAGCGCTGCCACGCGAGAAAATTTTTGAAGCGCTGGAAAGTGCGCTGGCTACAGCAACAAAGAAAAAATATGAGCAAGAGATCGACGTTCGCGTAGAAATCGATCGTAAAAGCGGTGATTTCGATACCTTCCGTCGTTGGGTAATCGTAGAAGAAGTTACTCAGCCGACCAAAGAAATTACGCTGGAAGCGGCACGCTTCGAAGACGAAAGCCTGAACGTGGGCGAATATGTTGAAGATCAGATTGAATCTGTCACCTTTGACCGTATCACCACCCAGACCGCGAAACAGGTTATCGTACAGAAAGTACGTGAAGCTGAACGCGCAATGGTTGTCGATCAGTTCCGCGAACACGAAGGCGAAATCGTCACCGGTGTGGTGAAGAAAGTTAACCGCGACAACATTTCTCTGGATCTGGGCAGCAATGCTGAAGCCGTGATCTTGCGTGAAGACATGCTGCCGCGTGAAAACTTCCGCCCAGGTGACCGTATTCGTGGCGTTCTTTACTCTGTACGCCCGGAAGCGCGCGGTGCGCAGCTGTTCGTAACCCGTTCCAAACCGGAAATGCTGATAGAGCTGTTCCGCATTGAAGTGCCGGAAATTGGCGAAGAAGTGATCGAAATTAAAGCGGCTGCTCGCGATCCGGGCTCACGTGCGAAAATCGCCGTTAAGACCAACGACAAGCGTATTGATCCGGTCGGCGCCTGTGTGGGTATGCGCGGTGCGCGCGTTCAGGCGGTTTCTACCGAACTGGGCGGCGAGCGTATCGATATCGTCCTGTGGGATGATAACCCGGCGCAGTTCGTGATTAACGCAATGGCGCCAGCAGACGTCGCTTCTATCGTGGTGGATGAAGACAAACACACCATGGATATCGCGGTTGAAGCCGGTAACCTAGCTCAGGCGATTGGACGTAATGGTCAGAACGTCCGCCTGGCTTCACAACTGAGCGGTTGGGAACTCAACGTGATGACCGTTGATGACCTGCAGGCGAAGCATCAGGCTGAAGCACATGCAGCCATTGATACCTTCACCAAATATCTCGATATCGATGAAGATTTCGCGACAGTTCTGGTGGAAGAAGGTTTTGCGACGCTGGAAGAACTGGCCTACGTGCCAATGAAAGAGCTGTTGGAAATTGACGGCCTGGATGAACAGACCGTTGAAGCGCTGCGCGAGCGTGCTAAAAACGCACTGACCACTCTGGCACTGGCCCAGGAAGAAAGTCTCGGTGATAACAAACCGGCTGACGATCTGCTGAATCTGGAAGGATTGGATCGTGAGATGGCCTTCAAACTGGCTGCCCGTGGTGTTTGTACGCTGGAAGATCTCGCTGAACAGGGCATTGATGATCTGGCTGATATCGAAGGGTTGACCGACGAAAAAGCCGGTGAGCTGATTATGGCTGCCCGTAATATTTGCTGGTTCGGCGACGAAGCGTAATAAACTGTAGCAGGAAGGAACAGTATGACAGATGTAACCGTAAAAACGCTGGCTGCAGAGATACAGACCTCCGTGGATCGCCTGGTACAGCAATTTGCTGATGCAGGTATCCCGAAGTCTGCTGACGACTCTGTGTCCGCACAAGAGAAACAAACCTTACTGGCGCATCTGAACCGTGAAAACGGCTCAGCGCCCGATAAGTTGACATTGCAGCGTAAAACGCGCAGTACTCTCAATATTCCAGGTACCGGTGGAAAAAGCAAATCGGTACAAATCGAAGTCCGCAAGACACGCACCTTTGTGAAACGCGATCCGCAAGAGGCTGAACGCCTTGCCGCGGAAGAGCAGGCGCAGCGTGAAGCGGAAGAGCAAGCCCGTCGTGAGGCAGAAGAAGCTGCCAAACGCGAGGCGCAACAAAAAGCCGAACGTGAGGCCGCAGAACAAGCTAAGCGTGAAGCCGCTGATAAAGCGAAACGTGAAGCTGCGGAAAAAGACAAAGTGAGCAATCAACAGACCGACGATATGACTAAAACCGCCCAGGCCGAAAAAGCCCGCCGTGAAAATGAAGCCGCAGAACTGAAGCGTAAAGCGGAAGAAGAAGCACGTCGCAAGCTTGAAGAAGAAGCGCGCCGCGTAGCGGAAGAAGCTCGCCGTATGGCGGAAGAAAACGAGAAGAATGGTGTGAATAACGCTGAACCTGTTGAAGATACCAGCGATTATCACGTCACTACCTCTCAGCATGCTCGCCAGGCAGAAGACGAGAACGATCGTGAAGTAGAAGGCGGCCGTGGTCGTACTCGCAGCACGAAAGCAGCGCGTCCGGCGAAGAAAGGTAACAAACACGCTGAATCTAAAGCTGACCGTGAAGAAGCGCGTGCAGCGGTTCGCGGCGGTAAAGGCGGTAAGCAGCGTAAAGGTTCCGCTCTGCAGCAGGGCTTCCAGAAGCCGGCTCAGGCCGTTAACCGTGACGTTGTGATCGGCGAAACCATCACCGTTGGCGATCTGGCGAACAAGATGGCAGTCAAAGGTTCCCAGGTCATCAAAGCGATGATGAAGCTGGGCGCAATGGCGACCATTAACCAGGTCATCGACCAGGAAACCGCACAGCTGGTTGCCGAAGAGATGGGCCACAAAGTTATCCTGCGTCGTGAAAACGAGCTGGAAGAAGCAGTAATGAGCGACCGTGACACCGGCGCTGCGGCAGAGCCGCGCGCACCGGTAGTGACCATCATGGGTCACGTTGACCACGGTAAAACGTCTCTGCTGGACTACATTCGCTCCACGAAAGTTGCCTCTGGCGAAGCGGGCGGCATTACTCAGCACATCGGTGCGTACCATGTTGAAACTGACAACGGTATGATCACCTTCCTGGATACCCCGGGTCACGCCGCGTTTACCTCCATGCGTGCTCGTGGTGCTCAGGCAACGGATATCGTTGTTCTGGTTGTTGCAGCAGATGACGGCGTGATGCCGCAGACTATCGAAGCTATCCAGCACGCGAAAGCGGCAGGTGTGCCGGTAGTGGTTGCAGTCAACAAAATCGATAAACCAGAAGCGGATCCAGATCGCGTTAAAAACGAACTGTCCCAGTACGGCATCATGCCGGAAGATTGGGGCGGCGAGAGCCAGTTCGTTCACGTTTCTGCGAAAGCGGGTACCGGTATCGACGAACTGCTGGATGCTATCCTGCTGCAGGCCGAAGTACTGGAACTGAAAGCTGTGCGTAAAGGTATGGCGAGCGGTGCGGTTATCGAATCCTTCCTGGATAAAGGTCGTGGTCCGGTTGCTACCGTGCTGGTACGTGAAGGTACGCTGAACAAAGGCGACATCGTACTGTGTGGTTTCGAATACGGCCGCGTTCGTGCGATGCGTAACGAACTGGGTCAGGAAGTACTGGAAGCGGGTCCATCCATTCCGGTGGAAATCCTGGGTCTGTCCGGTGTTCCGGCTGCGGGTGACGAAGTTACCGTTGTTCGTGACGAGAAGAAAGCCCGTGAAGTTGCACTGTACCGTCAGGGCAAATTCCGTGAAGTTAAACTGGCTCGTCAGCAGAAATCTAAACTGGAGAACATGTTCGCCAACATGACCGAAGGCGAAGTTCACGAAGTGAACATCGTTCTGAAGGCCGATGTTCAGGGTTCTGTAGAAGCGATTTCCGACTCTTTACTGAAACTGTCTACCGACGAAGTAAAAGTGAAGATTATCGGTTCTGGCGTAGGTGGTATCACCGAAACCGACGCGACCCTGGCTGCGGCATCCAACGCGATTCTGGTTGGCTTCAACGTCCGTGCTGATGCCTCTGCACGTAAAGTTATCGAATCAGAAAGCCTGGATCTGCGTTACTACTCCGTCATCTATCATCTGATCGACGAAGTGAAAGCAGCGATGAGCGGCATGCTGTCTCCGGAACTGAAACAGCAGATCATTGGTCTGGCTGAAGTTCGTGATGTGTTCAAATCACCGAAATTCGGCGCTATCGCAGGCTGTATGGTTACCGAAGGCACGATTAAACGTCACAACCCAATCCGCGTACTGCGCGACAACGTGGTTATCTATGAAGGCGAGCTGGAATCCCTGCGCCGCTTCAAGGATGACGTCAACGAAGTCCGTAATGGCATGGAATGTGGTATCGGCGTTAAGAACTACAACGACGTTCGCGTTGGCGATATGATCGAAGTGTTCGAGATTATCGAGATCAAACGTACCATCGCATAATCTTCGTCGTCTTTTGGGCCGCAACTGCGTTGGCTGCGCTCGATCACCCCGGTCACATAGTTATCTATGCTCCCGGGGATTTACGAGTTTGCCGCCTTGCTGCAACCCAAAATCCTTAGAAGATGATTAAGTGTAGGCTGGGGAAGCGAAGCGCCACCCGGCAAGAAATTTAAAAAGGGGCTTATGGCCCCTTTTTTGTCTTTATTCTGGAGAATTTATTATGGCGAAAGAATTTGGTCGCCCACAGCGTGTCGCGCAGGAGATGCAGAAAGAAATCGCACTCATCCTGCAACGCGAAATCAAAGACCCGCGTGTTGGTATGATGACCACCGTATCGGGTGTTGAGATGTCCCGAGACCTGGCATACGCTAAAGTGTTCGTGACTTTCCTTAACGATCAGGACGAAGCTGCCGTGAAAAACGGCATTAAGGCACTGCAGGAAGCCTCTGGTTTTATACGCTCTCTGCTGGGTAAAGCAATGCGTTTGCGTATCGTGCCTGAGCTGACCTTCTTCTACGACAATTCGTTAGTTGAAGGGATGCGCATGTCCAACCTGGTGACCAGCGTGGTGAAACATGACGATGAGCGTCGTGTGAACCCAGCGGACGACAGCAAGGAGGACTGATGAGTCGTCCTCGTCGTCGTGGTCGCGACATTCACGGTGTTCTACTGCTGGATAAGCCGCAGGGCATGTCCAGCAATGACGTACTGCAAAAAGTAAAGCGCATCTACAATGCCAACCGCGCGGGACATACTGGCGCGCTGGATCCGCTGGCAACAGGCATGCTGCCTATCTGCCTCGGTGAAGCGACTAAGTTTTCCCAGTATTTGCTGGATTCTGACAAACGCTATCGTGTGGTTGCCCGTCTGGGCCAGCGTACCGACACCTCCGATGCCGATGGGCAAATCGTGCAGGAGCGTCCGGTAACCTTCAGCGCAGAGCAGCTTGCCAGCGCGCTGGAGACTTTCCGCGGCGATATCGAGCAGATTCCGTCAATGTATTCGGCGCTGAAGTACCAGGGTAAAAAGCTGTACGAATATGCGCGTCAGGGCATTGAAGTGCCGCGTGAAGCGCGCCCGATTACCGTCTATGAGCTGCTGTTTATTCGCCACGAAGGTAACGAGCTGGAGCTGGAAGTTCACTGCTCCAAAGGCACTTATATTCGCACCATCGTTGACGATCTCGGTGAGAAGCTGGGCTGCGGCGCGCACGTAACGTATCTGCGTCGTCTGACGGTCAGCAAGTATCCGGTGGATCGTATGGTTACGCTGGAACATCTGCATGAGCTGGTTGAACAGGCCGAACAGCAGAACATTCCGGCGGCGCAGCTGCTTGATCCTTTGCTGATGCCAATGGACAGTCCTGCATCGGACTACCCTGTTGTTAATTTGCCTTTAACATCGTCGGTTTACTTTAAAAATGGTAACCCGGTACGGACGTCAGGTGCGCCGCTGGAAGGGCTGGTGCGCGTGACGGAAGGCGATGATGGCAAGTTTATCGGCATGGGGGAGATGGACGATGAAGGTCGTGTCGCCCCTCGTCGCCTGGTGGTTGAGTATCCTGCATAGCGCTCTCTGTCTTGCGATAAAAGGGCGCTGCGAGTAGAATACTGCCGCTTAACGTCGCGTAAATTGTTTAACAATCTGCGTGGCGTGTACACAAAATCATTCGAGCTGCATCAAGGCGGCAGGTCTGAGGATCCTCAGGAGCTTACTCAGGTAAGTGACCGAGGTGAGCGGACACAGCCAGCGCAGGGTCAGTTTGAAGAAGGCGTGTATACACTGGGATAGCTGAATTAGAGATCGGCATCCTTTCATTCTTAACACTTTGGAGTTTTAAAATGTCTCTAAGTACTGAAGCTACCGCTAAAATCGTTTCTGAGTTTGGTCGTGATGCAAACGACACCGGTTCTACCGATGTTCAGGTTGCTCTGTTGACTGCACAGATTAACCACCTGCAGGGCCACTTTGCAGAGCACAAAAAAGATCACCACAGCCGTCGTGGTCTGCTGCGCATGGTTTCTCAGCGTCGTAAACTGCTCGACTACCTGAAACGTAAAGATGTTGCACGTTACACCGCGCTGATCGAGCGTCTGGGTCTGCGTCGCTAATTCTTTCGAGTTTCAGAAAGAGGGGGCCTTCATGGCCCCTTTTTTCCAGCAGATGGCAGCAATTCGCTGGAAACTAATGTATTGTTGCTATGAATGATCTTCCGTTGCAGAGGTTCGCGCGGCTAATGAGAGGCTTTACTCATGCTTATGGGTTAGGGTTGTCATTAGTCGCGAGGATGCGCAGAAGATCGGGTATTAACGATGGCGCAAAAAAAATGTGCCGTCAAAAAATAGAGAAAGGATATTAATTTGCTTAATCCGATCGTTCGTAAATTCCAGTACGGTCAGCATACCGTTACGCTGGAAACCGGCATGATGGCGCGTCAGGCGACTGCCGCTGTTATGGTTAGCATGGATGACACTGCGGTATTCGTTACCGTTGTTGGCCAGAAAAAAGCGAAACCAGGCCAGGACTTTTTCCCACTGACCGTTAACTATCAGGAGCGTACCTACGCTGCTGGCCGTATCCCGGGTAGTTTCTTCCGTCGTGAAGGCCGTCCGAGTGAAGGCGAAACTCTGATCGCGCGTCTGATTGACCGCCCGGTTCGCCCGCTGTTCCCGGAAGGCTTCGTTAACGAAGTTCAGGTTATCGCGACCGTTGTTTCCGTTAACCCGCAGGTTAACCCGGATATCGTGGCAATGATTGGTGCATCTGCTGCGCTGACTCTGTCTGGTATCCCGTTCAACGGCCCGATCGGTGCTGCACGTGTTGGTTACATCAATGACCAGTACGTACTGAACCCGACTCAGGACGAACTGAAAGAAAGCAAGCTGGACCTGGTTGTTGCTGGTACTGAAGCTGCCGTACTGATGGTTGAATCCGAAGCTGAACTGCTGAGCGAAGACCAGATGCTGGGCGCTGTAGTATTCGGCCACGAACAGCAGCAGGTTGTTATTCAGGCTATCAACGAGCTGGCGAAAGAAGCTGGCAAACCGCGTTGGGACTGGCAGCCAGAAGCCGTCAACGAAGCGCTGAACGCACGCGTTGCCGCACTGGCAGAAGCTCGCCTGAGCGATGCTTACCGTATCACCGACAAACAAGAGCGTTACGCTCAGGTTGACGTGATCAAATCTGAAACCATCGCGACTCTGGTGGCTGAAGACGAAACCCTGGACGCTAACGAACTGGGTGAAATCCTGCACGCTATCGAGAAAAATGTTGTTCGCAGCCGCGTACTGGCAGGCGAGCCGCGCATCGATGGTCGTGAAAAAGACATGATCCGTGGTCTGGACGTGCGTACTGGCGTTCTGCCGCGTACCCACGGTTCCGCACTGTTCACCCGTGGTGAAACTCAGGCGCTGGTTACTGCGACCCTGGGCACCACTCGTGATGCGCAGAACCTTGACGAGCTGATGGGCGAGCGTACTGACAACTTCCTGTTCCACTACAACTTCCCTCCGTACTGCGTAGGTGAAACCGGTATGGTCGGTTCTCCGAAGCGTCGTGAGATTGGTCACGGTCGTCTGGCGAAGCGTGGCGTACTGGCAGTGATGCCGGAACTGGATAAATTCCCGTACACCGTACGTGTGGTTTCTGAAATCACCGAATCTAACGGTTCTTCTTCCATGGCTTCCGTATGTGGTGCTTCTCTGGCGCTGATGGACGCAGGCGTGCCGATCAAAGCTGCCGTTGCGGGTATCGCGATGGGTCTGGTGAAAGAAGGCGACAACTTTGTTGTTCTGTCTGACATCCTGGGCGACGAAGACCACCTGGGCGATATGGACTTCAAAGTGGCGGGTTCCCGCGACGGTATCTCTGCACTGCAGATGGATATCAAAATTGAAGGTATCACCAAAGAGATCATGCAGGTTGCTCTGAACCAGGCTAAAGGTGCGCGTCTGCACATCCTGGGTGTGATGGAACAAGCGATCAACGCACCGCGTGGTGACATTTCTCAGTTCGCTCCGCGTATCCACACCATCAAGATCAGCCCGGACAAGATCAAAGATGTTATCGGTAAAGGCGGTTCTGTTATCCGTGCTCTGACCGAAGAAACCGGCACCACCATTGAAATTGAAGATGATGGTACTGTGAAGATTGCTGCGACCGACGGCGAGAAAGCGAAATATGCTATCCGTCGTATCGAAGAGATCACCGCAGAGATCGAAGTAGGCCGTATCTACAATGGTAAAGTGACCCGTATCGTTGACTTTGGCGCATTCGTTGCCATTGGTGGCGGTAAAGAAGGTCTGGTACACATCTCTCAGATCGCTGACAAACGCGTTGAGAAAGTGACCGATTACCTGCAGATGGGCCAGGAAGTACCGGTCAAAGTTCTGGAAGTAGATCGCCAGGGCCGTGTACGTCTGAGCATTAAAGAAGCAACTGAGCAGTCTCAGCCTGCAGGCGAACCGGAAGCTCCGGCAAGCCAGGGCGAGTAAGGTTGCCATTGCCCTCCGTGAAAGCGGAGGGCTTTTAACCCGGCAGGACGCCTTGTTAGCAACCGGGGAACCTGGACGTTCATTCAATCGTTGTCTTCGGGAGTGGGAAATGAAGCCTTTTTTGCGCTGGTGTTTTGTTGCGACAGCACTCACGCTGGCTGGATGCAGTAATTCCGCCTGGCGTAAGAGTGAAGTCCTCGCAGTACCATTGCAACCGACTTTGCAGCAGGAAGTGATTCTGGCACGTATGGAACAAATTCTTGCCAGTCGGGCTTTAACCGATGACGAACGCGCACAGCTTTTATATGAGCGCGGAGTGTTGTATGATAGTCTCGGTCTGAGGGCACTGGCGCGAAATGATTTTTCACAAGCGCTGGCAATCCGACCAGATATGCCTGAAGTATTCAATTACTTAGGTATATATTTAACGCAGGCAGGCAATTTTGATGCTGCCTATGAAGCGTTTGATTCTGTACTTGAGCTTGATCCAACTTACAACTACGCGCACTTAAATCGCGGTATCGCATTGTATTACGGCGGTCGCGACAAGTTAGCGCAAGATGATCTGCTAGCGTTTTATCAAGACGATCCCAATGATCCTTTCCGTAGTCTGTGGCTTTATCTCGCCGAGCAGAAGCTCGATGAGAAGCAGGCTAAAGAAGCGTTAAAGCAACGCTTTGAGAAATCGGATAAAGAGCAATGGGGATGGAACATTGTCGAGTTCTACCTGGGCAACATTAGCGAAGCAACGCTGATGGAACGCCTAAAGGCGGACGCAACGGATAACACCTCGCTCGCTGAGCATCTCAGTGAAACCAACTTCTATTTAGGTAAGTACTACCTAAGTCTGGGGGATTTGGACAACGCTACGGCATTGTTCAAACTGGCGGTGGCTAACAACGTTCATAACTTTGTTGAGCACCGATACGCATTGTTGGAATTATCGCTCCTGGGCCAGGACCAAGATGACCTGGCAGAATCGGACCAGCAATAGCTGACGTACACATCAGCCCGTAATCTTTTTTGATTGCCATCACCTTCACGGGTGAGGGCGTTGTTGTTCGTTAATACACCTACTTTGAGCCGGTTCACACTTTTCAATGAAAATTGCAGATCAATTTCATGATGAGTTATGTAGACTGGCCGCCATTAATTTTGAGGCACACGTACTACATGGCTGAATTCGAAACCACTTTTGCAGATCTGGGCCTGAAGGCTCCTATCCTTGAAGCCCTTACCGATCTGGGTTACGAAAAACCATCTCCAATCCAGGCAGAGTGCATTCCGCATCTGCTGGGCGGCCGCGATGTTCTGGGTATGGCCCAGACGGGTAGCGGCAAAACTGCAGCGTTCTCTTTACCGCTGCTCAACAATCTTGATCCTGAGCTGAAGGCACCTCAGATTCTGGTGCTGGCACCGACCCGCGAACTGGCGGTTCAGGTTGCAGAAGCCATGACGGATTTTTCTAAACACATGCGCGGCGTGAACGTGGTTGCCCTGTACGGCGGCCAACGTTATGACGTGCAATTACGTGCCCTGCGTCAGGGACCACAGATCGTTGTCGGTACGCCGGGCCGTCTGCTGGACCACCTGAAGCGCGGTACTCTGGACCTCTCCAAACTGAGCGGTCTGGTACTGGACGAAGCTGATGAAATGCTGCGTATGGGCTTCATCGAAGACGTTGAAACCATCATGGCGCAGATCCCGGAAGGTCATCAGACCGCTCTGTTCTCCGCGACTATGCCGGAAGCGATTCGTCGTATTACCCGCCGCTTTATGAAAGAGCCGCAGGAAGTACGCATTCAGTCCAGCGTAACTACCCGTCCTGATATCAGCCAGAGCTACTGGACCGTCTGGGGCATGCGTAAAAATGAAGCGCTGGTGCGTTTCCTGGAAGCAGAAGACTTTGATGCGGCGATTATCTTCGTTCGTACCAAAAATGCGACCCTGGAAGTGGCAGAAGCGCTGGAGCGTAGCGGTTATAGCAGCGCTGCACTGAACGGCGACATGAACCAGTCCCTGCGTGAGCAGACTCTGGAGCGTCTGAAAGATGGCCGTCTGGATATTCTGATTGCTACCGACGTTGCGGCACGTGGCCTGGACGTTGAGCGTATCAGCCTGGTTGTTAACTACGACATCCCGATGGATTCCGAATCTTACGTTCACCGTATCGGCCGTACCGGTCGTGCGGGCCGTGCGGGTCGCGCGCTGCTGTTCGTTGAGAACCGTGAGCGTCGTCTGCTGCGTAACATCGAACGCACCATGAAGCTGACTATTCCGGAAGTAGAACTGCCGAACGCAGACCTGCTGGGCAAACGCCGTCTGGAAAAATTCGCCGCTAAAGTACAGCAGCAGCTGGAAAGCAGCGATCTGGATCAGTACCGTGCTCTGCTGGCGAAAATGCAGCCGGAAGAAGAACTGGATATCGAAACGCTGGCAGCAGCACTGCTGAAAATGGCTCAGGGCGAACGTCCGCTGATCCTGCCGCCAGATGCGCCGATGCGTCCGAAACGCGAATTCCGCGACCGTGACGATCGTGGTCCGCGTGACCGCAACGATCGTGGCCCGCGTGGTGACCGTAATGAGCGTGGTGGTGAAGACCGTCCGCGTCGTGAACGTCGTGACGTTGGCGATATGCAGCTGTACCGCATTGAAGTGGGCCGTGATGACGGTGTTGAAGTCCGTCATATCGTTGGTGCGATTGCCAACGAAGGCGATATCAGCAGCCGTTACATCGGTAACATCAAGCTGTTTGCTTCCCACTCTACCATCGAGCTGCCGAAAGGTATGCCGGGCGACGTGCTGCAGCACTTTACCCGTACTCGCATCCTGAACAAGCCGATGAACATGCAGCTGGTTGGCGATGCAGTTCCGCACACCGGTGGTGAGCGTCGTGGCGGTGGCCGTTTCAGCGGTGAGCGTCGTGAAGGCGGTCGTGGCGAAGGTCGTGGTTTCAGCGGCGAGCGTCGTGAAGGCGGTCGTAGCGAAGGTCGTCGTTTCAGCGGCGAACGTCGTGAAGGCAACCGCGGTCCGCGTCGTGACGATTCTTCTGCTCCGCGTCGTGATGATTCCGCTGGTCGTCGTCGTTTCGGTGGTGATGCGTAATCCATGCGAAATTACGGTTTAATACCGTAAAGTAAAATATACAGCCCCGATCTCAACAATCGGGGCTTTTTTTATTTCATTTGTACTCGTGTACTGGTACAGTGCAGCACATTGAAATGTAGTCACAATATAAATGACTGGAGAGATGGCTAAATGGCAACACTAACCACCACCCAAACGTCACCTTCGCTGCTTGGCGGCGTGGTGATCATCGGCGGCACCATTATTGGCGCAGGGATGTTTTCTCTGCCAGTGGTCATGTCCGGGGCGTGGTTCTTCTGGTCAATGGCGGCGCTGATCTTCACCTGGTTTTGCATGCTGCACTCCGGGCTGATGATCCTGGAAGCTAACCTCAATTACCGCATTGGTTCCAGCTTTGACACCATCACGAAAGATCTGCTGGGCAAAGGCTGGAACGTTGTGAACGGCATCTCGATTGCTTTCGTTCTCTATATCCTTACCTATGCGTATATCTCGGCGAGTGGTTCGATCCTGCATCACACCTTCTCGGAGATGTCGCTGAACGTTCCGGCGCGTGCGGCGGGTCTTGGTTTTGCGCTGCTGGTGGCGTTCGTGGTGTGGTTAAGCACCAAAGCGGTTAGCCGCATGACGGCGATTGTGCTGGGCGCGAAGGTGATTACTTTTTTCCTGACCTTCGGCAGTCTGCTGGGGCATGTTACGCCCACGACGCTGTTTAACGTGGCGCAGAGCAACGCTTCGTATACGCCGTACCTGCTGATGACGTTACCGTTCTGCTTGGCCTCATTCGGCTATCACGGCAACGTCCCGAGCCTGATGAAGTACTACGGCAAAGATCCGAAGACCATCGTTAAGTGCCTGGTGTACGGCACGCTGCTGGCGCTGGTGCTGTATACCGTATGGTTGCTGGGGACGATGGGTAACATCCCGCGTCCGGAATTTATCGGTATTGCGCAGCAGGGCGGTAACATTGATGTGCTGGTACAGGCGCTGAGCGGCGTGCTTAACAGCCGCAGTCTGGATCTGCTGCTGGTGGTGTTCTCCAACTTTGCGGTGGCGAGTTCATTCCTCGGCGTCACGCTCGGTCTGTTTGACTATTTGGCGGATCTGTTTGGTTTTGATGACTCGGCAATGGGACGTTTTAAAACGGCATTGCTGACGTTTGTCCCGCCGATTGTCGGTGGCCTGCTGTGGCCGAACGGTTTCCTGTACGCCATTGGCTATGCAGGGCTTGCCGCGACCATCTGGGCCGCCATTGTTCCGGCGCTGCTGGCCCGTAAATCCCGCGAGCGTTTTGGCAGCCCGAAATTCCGTGTCTGGGGCGGCAAGCCGATGATTGCGCTGATCCTGGTATTCGGCATCGGCAACGCGGTTATCCATATTCTGTCGAGCGTGAATTTGTTGCCTGTGTACCAGTAACCTTTTAGTGCCGGATGGCGGTTGCGCCTTATCCGGCTTATACGGTCTCGTAAGCCCGGTAAGCGAAGCGCCACCGGGCAAAACAACGATTACCCCACCAACTCTTCTTTCACCTGCATCGCCAGGTCAAACGAATGTAGCCGTGCCTGATGATCAAAAATCTGGCCGTTAACCATAATTTCATCGGCCTGGGTTTCACGCAAAATGGCGTCGAGACCGTGTCGCACTTTCGCCTTATCACCAACCAGCGACATGCTCAGAGCCTGTTGTACGCCGTACTGCTCGGAAGCGGACCACAACTGATGCATATTCTCTACCGGTGGCGGTAGCTGGCCGGTTTCGCCACGACGCAGTTTCACAAACGCCTGCTGCATTGAGGTGAAAAGAAATTCGGCATCGCGGTTGCTGTCGGCGGCAATGATGTTGATGCACACCATCGCATACGGCTTTGCCAGCCGCGCTGAGGGCTTGAACTGGGTGCGATACAGATGCAGCGCCTGATGCAACATATCCGGAGCAAAGTGCGAGGCGAAGGCAAATGGCAGGCCGAGCTGGGCTGCCAGCTGTGCGCTGTACAGGCTGGAGCCTAATAACCAGACCGGGATCTGCTCGCCGTAGCCGGGTACCGGGCGTACATGAGGATTTGGATCGCGGGCGTCGAACCAGTCCACCAGTTCAGCTACGTCGCGCGGGAAGTTATCGATATCACCACTCATATGGCGGCGCAACGCGCGCATGGTCGGTTGGTCGCTACCCGGCGCGCGGCCAAGCCCGAGATCGATTCGCCCCGGATACAGCGTATTCAGGGTACCGAACTGCTCGGCGATCACCAGCGGCGAATGGTTGGGCAGCATAACGCCGCCAGAACCAAGATGCAGCGTGGTGGTATTGGCAGCCAGATAGCCAATCAGCACAGAGGTCGCCGCGCTGGCGATGCCGGTCATGTTGTGATGTTCTGCCAGCCAGTAGCGGTGGTAGCCGCGCTTTTCGGCCAGTCGAGCGAGATCAAGCGAGTGTGTGAAGGCCTCTTTTGCCGAAGATCCTTCAGGGATCGGCGCCAGATCCAGCACCGAGAACGGAATAGTTTTGTCAGTCATAACGGCTCACTTTGTTACCGGTTAATCTTTTAATACTGCATTAAAGATTAGCGAATGTTGTTAACAAAGTGAGCTATTAATCACGGCTGTAGTTCAAGACCTGCCAGTCGCTTCCAGTAGCCGTTGCAGTCGCTGTGGGCAGCAAGCGGCAATGGGGCAGTGCCATTTTCATTGGCGCGGAAGGCATCGAGCATGGCGAACGTGTCGCTGCCTGCAGGGGACAGACGTACAATATCAACCAGACCCTGCATCGATGTCAGCTCGTTGCCGAGGTTGTAAACATAGCCGCTCATAGTCTGGATGCCGTTGAGGACAAAGACCTGCTGATTCTCCTGCGACAGCACATCGCGCCCATTCGGGTATTTGATGCAGCAGGTTTCACACTCGTCTTTTGGACGGTCTTCAGAGCGTGCGGTAAAGCAGCGGGCAGAGTACGCCAGCGGCAGATGCCCGTAGCTCAGTACCTCTACTTCAAACTGATTGCGAATACCCAGCTCTTCACACTGGTTAAGCAGATTGACCAGCCAGTCACGGGACAGTTCTACCGGCATACACCAGCGCACCATGCCCTGCCTGAGCAGCAAACGCAGGGTTACCGCGTTGTAGCAGTTGAGCGCATGCCCGGCGACAAACGGCAGCTTACGCTCGGCGCACATGTTTACCACGCCGAGATCGCTGGCTTCCAGCAGGAAGTCGCCGTTTTCGACATAGCGCTTCAGCTCTCCCAGTTCAGAGGAGGCCTGCACCAGCGCCAGCGTTGACAGCACCACCTGTTTACCGCTGCCAGCGAGCGATTTCGCCATATCGATCCAGTCGCCTACTTTGGTAGCGCGGCGTTTACTGCACACCGCTTCGCCAAGATAGATAACGTCGGCCTGGCTGGTGGCGGCCTGCTGATAAAAATCTTCCAGCGTTTCTTTCGGCCAGTACCACAGCACCGGCCCTAAGGAATATTTCATTGCTTCTCTCACTGCCATTTACGGTGATACGCGCCAAGCGTGGTCTGCGTGCCTTCGGACATTGAACCGAGCGTTTCCATCCACGCGGCCTGTGGGGCGTAGTTTTGCGGGTCGGCCATACAGCGGTCGATCGCCTGGCGCCACACTTTCGCCACCTGGCTGACGTAGGCCGGGCTACGCTGACGCCCTTCGATTTTCACCGAGGCAATATTGGCCGCCAGCAGTTCTGGCAGCAGCTCCAGCGTATTCAGGCTGGTGGGTTCTTCCAGCGCATGATAGCGCTCGCCATCAACCAGATAGCGGCCTTTACACAGCGTCGGATAACCGGCGTTTTCTCCGTCCTGATAGCGGTCGATCAGCACTTCATTAAGACGGGATTCCAGCCCTTGTTGGGTCTGCTGCCAGCGAACAAAACGGGCAGGAGAGCAGGCGCCAACCGTATTAGGAGACTCGCCCGTCAGATAGGATGAAAGATAGCAGCGGCCTTCCGCCATAATGCACAGACTGCCAAAGGCGAACACTTCCAGGGGAACTGGCGTGACGCGAGCGAGTTGCTTCACCTGGTGAATAGACAGTACGCGCGGCAGCACCACGCGGGCGACATCAAAGTTGCGATGATAGAAATTAATCGCCTCTTCATTGGTTGCGGATGCCTGAACAGAGACATGACGCTCAATATGCGGGTAGCGCTCTGCGGCATACTCAAGCATGGCGAGGTCGGCGAGGATCAGCGCATCCGCACCCAGTTGCGCCGCCATATCTACGGCACGTTGCCAGCGCGCGTAACCATCCGGATGCGCAAAGGTGTTAATCGCGATGTGCAGCTTACGGCGGTGCTGATGGACAAAACTCACCGCTTCCTGCAATTTTTTCTCGGTAAAATTAAGGCCGGCGAAATGACGGGCGTTGGTATCATCTTTCAGCCCGATGTAGACCGCATCAGCGCCGTTCTCGATGGCCGCCTTAAGCGCCGGGAGGTTTCCGGCAGGGCAGAGCAGCTCCATAATTTATCCTGAACGTTGCGCCGTAAAGGGCGCAGAAATGTTAACGAAGAGGGATTTTAGTTAACCTTGCTGAGACAATTTTTGATTTGAGGCAGTTAAAGTCGTATTGGTGATACCAATAAGAGGTAACAATTTCGTAGCGAATTGTTGATTTATGCCGCTATGTCGTTTATTTGATATGGCAAAATAGCAGGATAATTGAAACAGGGAGTAAAGCTCGTGTTGGATAAACTGCGTTCACGCTTAGTACATTTTGGTCCTTCTCTGATGAGTGTACCGGTTAAACTGACGCCCTTTGCGCTGAAGCGCCAGGTTCTGGAGCAGGTCCTGAGCTGGCAGTTTAGTCAGGCGCTGGCCGATGGGGAGCTGGAGTTTCTCGACGGTCGCTGGCTGAGCATTCATGTGCGTGACATTGGCCTTAAATGGTATACCTCTGTTGAGAACGATAAACTTATCGTCAGCCAGAATGCAGAGGCGGATGTGAGTTTTAGCGCGGATGCCAGCGATCTCCTGATGATCGCGGCGCGTAAGCAGGATCCGGATACGCTGTTCTTCCAGCGTCGCCTGGTGATTGAAGGTGATACAGAATTAGGGCTGTATGTTAAAAATCTGATGGACGCCATCGAACTGGATCAGATGCCTAAAGCGTTGCGCGTCATGCTGATGCAGTTGGCGGATTTTGTTGAGGCGGGAATGAAAACGTCGCCAGAAACCAAACAGACTTCGGTAGGTGAGCCATGCTGATTCGAGTTGAAATTCCCATTGATGCCCCAGGTATTGATGCATTGCTGCGTCGTTCATTTGAGAGCGATGCGGAAGCGAAATTAGTGCACGACCTGCGTGAAGACGGTTTCATAACGCTGGGTCTGGTTGCTACCGATGACGAAGGTCAGGTAGTGGGTTACGTCGCGTTCAGCCCTGTCGATGTCCAGGGCGAAGACCTGCAATGGGTCGGCATGGCGCCGCTTGCGGTGGATGAAAACTACCGTGGGCAGGGCCTGGCGCGTCAGCTGGTCTATGAAGGACTCGATTCCCTGAACGAGTTTGGTTACGCCGCGGTGGTTACGCTGGGCGATCCGGCGCTGTACAGCCGCTTTGGTTTTGAGCTGGCTGCCCATCATGACCTGCGTTGCCGCTGGCCGGGTACCGAAAGCGCGTTCCAGGTTCATCGCCTGGCGGACGATGCGCTGGAGGGTGTGACGGGCCTTGTGGAATACCACGACTACTTCAATCGTTTTTAAGCGCCGGGGGTTTGCAGGCTGCTCAGTAGTGCCTCAAGCCCTTCGCCTTCAACAAGGCGCTCTTTCTGCCGCTTTGTAAGCTGTTTGACGCGATATTCTAAGCGCAGGGCCAGCGAACGGTCGCCGACCTGAGCCGCAAATGCCAACGTGAGTTCTCCCTTTCCGCGCAGCGCCTTCGCGCCTTTCCCACTTTGATGCTGCTTATAGCGGCGCTGCACATCGGTGGTTATTCCGGTGTATAAGGCGTTGTCCGCAGTACGGATCAGGTACAGATACCAGGGTGTCATTGTCACCATCGACGTGATAATTTTCAGGCCTACAGTATAAAAGAGAACAGAAATGGAAACACTGACTGCGGTGACCCGCTGGCTGGCAAAGCAGCACGTCGTGACCTGGTGTGTACATCATGACGGTGAATTATGGTGCGCCAATGCGTTTTACCTGTTTGATGCGCAGAAGATGGTGTTCTATGTGCTGACCGAAGAAAAAACGCGGCATGCGCAGATGTCCGGGCCGCGCGCGGCGATTGCCGGCACGGTAAATGGTCAGCCCAAAACGGTCGCCCTGATTCGTGGCGTACAGTTTAAAGGGGAAATCCGGCGTCTTGAAGGGCAGGAGAGTGAAGCCGCGCGTAACGCCTACAACCGCCGTTTCCCGGTCGCCAGAATGCTGCCTGCGCCCGTATGGGAGATTCGACTGGATGAAGTCAAATTCACGGACAACACGCTGGGCTTTGGTAAAAAAATGCACTGGCAACGTGATCTATAGTTAATAGAGTGATTAAAGAGTCAGGGGAAGATTAGCGATGAGTCAGGTGTTAATAACAGGCGCAACGGGGCTGGTAGGCGGAAATTTGCTGCGTATGCTGCTCAATGAACCCCGGGTCAATGCCATCACGGCACCGACGCGTCGACCGCTGGCTGATACGGCTGGCGTCTATAATCCCTATGATCCGCAGCTAACCGATGCGCTGGCGCAGGTCACCGATCCGGTAGATATTGTCTTTTGTTGTCTGGGAACCACCCGGCGAGAAGCGGGTAGCAAAGAAGCGTTTATCCATGCTGACTATACGCTGGTGGTGGACACGGCCCTGACGGGGCGTCGGTTGGGCGCTCAGCATATGCTGGTGGTCAGTTCGATGGGTGCCAATGCCAATTCACCGTTTTTTTATAACCGGGTGAAAGGGGAAATGGAGCAGGCGCTGATCGCGCAAAATTGGCCGCGGCTGACGATTGTTCGGCCTTCAATGTTACTCGGAGAGCGGGATAAACAGCGGGCGAATGAGAGGTTTTTAGCGCCGTTATTTCGGCTGCTGCCGGGGAACTGGAAGTCGATTGAGGCGCGTGATGTAGCCAGGGCTATGCTGGCGGAGGCACTGGCGCCTGGACATGAGGGCGTTTCGATCCTGACCTCTTCCGAACTGCGCGAAAGAGCCAAATAAAATGCCGGAGAGGACGCTCTGGCGTCCCCATCCGGCATTTGTAGCAGTCTTACTTAATAAACGTAAAAGCCGTCGTGACGCGTTTCACGCCGCTTACCCGGCTGGCGATGTCTGCCGCAGCCTTCGCTTCACGTTCAGTTACCAGACCCAACAGGAACACTTCCCCGTTTTCGGTGGTGACTTTCACGTTAGAGGATTTCACCTGATCGCTGGTCAGCAACTGGGAACGTACTTTAGTGGTTATCCAGGTATCGTTAGACGCATCGCCCAGGCCGATTGGCTGACCCTGACGGATCTCATTAAAGACCTCAGTGGTACCTTCTACACCCATCGCAATCTGTTTTGCCCGCGCAGACAGTTCGCTATTTGGCGACTGACCGACCAGCAGCACTTTACCCTGATACGCGCTCACGTTGATACGCGCCTCTTTCTTGATCTGGGCATCTTTCGACAACGCGGTATTGACGCGTAATTCCAGGGTTCCGTCATCTACCTGGGTGCCTACACTGCGAGGATCCGTCGCGGCTTTGGTGCCGACAGCAGCAGTTCCGACAACGGCGGCAGCGACACAACCTTGCAGCAGCAGGGCAGCGATAATCACAGCAAGCGGCGAAAATGCCTTCATGTGTACTCCTTAATCATCCTGGTGAGGGAAAAGCGTGTTATCGATGAGATCGCAAAGGCAGTTGACCGTCAACATATGCATTTCCTGAACGCGGGCGCTGTGGTGTGAAGGGATACGGATTTCAACATCCTGCGGCCCCAGTAACCCGGCCAGCTCCCCTCCGTCATACCCGGTCAGTGCGACAATTGTCATGTCGCGTGTCACGGCGGCTTCAACGGCTTTTACGATATCGCGGCTATTACCACGCGTAGAGATTGCTAGCAGAACATCACCTGCATGTCCCAGCGCACGGACTTGTTTTGCATAAACTTCGTCGTGCAGGCGATCGTTGGCAATCGCAGTTAAGACCACATTATCAGTATTTAGTGCAATCGCAGGTAAACTTGGGCGCTCTGTTTCAAAACGATTGATCATGCTGGCAGCAAAATGCTGTGCGTTGGCAGCGGACGTCCCATTACCACAACAGAGAATTTTGTTGCCATTGAGCAGGGACTGAACCAGCGTCATGGCTGCACGGGAGATCGCATCCGGAAGTGCTTCAGCCGCAGCTATCTGAGTTTGAATGCTTTCTGTAAAGCAGACTTTAATTCTATCTAACACGCTAATCCTTAAGAACCAGGCTCTGAATCTTCAACTATGAGCGGTCGTTGAACGCGTCCTTAAACCACTCAACATCATTTCCGGTGAAGGCTAACACATCGAACCGGCAATCCACAGTATCAAAACTTCCATTGTGGCGCGCAAGCCACAAGCGGGCAGTCTGTAATAATTTGTGTTGTTTGCTCCGGGTCACACTCGCCGCTGCACCGCCAAACTGGGCTGAGCGCCGATAGCGAACCTCAACAAATACGGTGGTGTTGCCTTCACGCATTATCAGGTCGATTTCGCCGCCACGCTCATGCACGTTGGCGGCGATAAAATGCAGTCCCCTGCTCTGCAGCCAGTCACGCGCGGTGGATTCCCACGCGTCACCGGTCTGTTTACTCGTTAACTGGCGGGGACGACTTGTCCTTGCTGGTATTTGAGCCATGATAACTTCCTGTTAATCACACAATCCTGCGTTGCGGTTAAGGCTCCGGTGTTGCCGTTAATTTCGAAACCCTGCACCTGACGCATTTGCGAGAAGTGGTTGGCAAGCGACCAGGCATCGACGCCCATCGCGTACATACGTGCCAGCGAGTAGTCGTTACGAACCGCGCCCAGCGCCTGCTGCATGAGAGGGGCGTTAGCGCCTGCCAGCATCGGAATTTCGCTGTACTGCAAGCCTTCCATCTCCAGACGGAAATCCGGGCCGGCAGTTCCCTGCGCGCTACGGGAGCTGGCGTACAGCGTGGCACCGCTCTGGCTACCGTTGCGCATGGCGATCATTGGCTTTATAAATGCAATTTCTTCCGGCGTTGCCAGAATATATACGGCATCAACACGACCGCTGCCGCCGGTGATTTGCGCATCGGTAGGCGCTGCCGGAATGGTCAGACCGCCAATCGTCACGCCAGGCTGCGCGGGTACAGAAGAGGCCACCGGGCTGCCCGTCAGGGAAATCCCCGAGCCGCCGTTGACGCCCATTTTCAGCTCAGCGGTGGAGCCGAACTTCTGCTGCAGCACCACGCCGCCACCCAGTTTTTGCCACTCCTGTGCAAAGGCGTTGGCAACGCGATCGCCTAACGAACTCCGCGGGATCAACAACAGCGGCGTCTGTTTTCCTTGATCGCGAATGTGGCGTGCTGCGTCGCGCGCTTCATCTTCTGGCGACAGAGCGAAGTAGCAGACGTTCGGCAGGTTTTTCACCGACTCCGGCTGATTAAGCGCCAGGACGTTTAATGGCGTGTTGCTTTTCATCAGCTCTTCAACATTGTTCTTCAACAGTGGGCCAACCACGATGCTGGCGCCATCCTGCTGAACCTGAGTCAGGATCTGATTCAGCGGCAGTGATGACGTGTCGTAGATTTTCAGCTCCGCGGACGGATTCGCTGGTGCGCTGGCGGTTGTTGGCTGCGCAGGCGCTGTTGGTTGTGGGGCTGTAGCTTCTGGCTGTGCTGGCGTCTCGTTGGTCAGATCGCTTACTGACGCCTGAGCCGGGCTGGCAACACCGTCAGTCGTTTGCGGCTGTTCCGTGGTCGTCGCAGCCGCTGTATCCGCAGCAGGCGCGGCAACAGCAGGGGCCGCTACGGGTTGAGTACCCATATTTTTCGCAGCTTCAAAGCCTTGCTGAATAGTACGGCCAAATACAGCGGCCTGACCGTTCAGCGGCAGCAGCAGAGCAATTTTGCTGGTGGAAGCGGGTTTAAAGCTCTGCACGTTAACCAACTGCGTTGGCAATAGTTTTGCCCCCGGGTTTTGTGGATAACGTTTCTGCCAGTCAGCAATACCGGCTTTCATCATGTCTGGATCGTTACGGTTATCGAACCAGACGCGCTGGAGATCTAACCAGCCTTGCAGCACGTTTTCATCCGCATTGATGACCAGCGTCTGCGCTTGCTCCTGGGTCATGGATGACAGCGCTTGCCAGGTGGCATCCATGTTTTTCTGCTTAGCGTTCGCGGCCAGCAGCGGTTCCTGGGCGATCAGGGCGCGCAGTAGCGTCAGCGATGGACGACCCTGGTTGACGTCGATTTGCGCCTGCCAGTATCTCGCCTGCTGGTTTTGATCAAAATCGGCTGGGGTTAGCTTATCCAGCAGGGCCTGTGCGCCAGCGACATCTTTCTGCGCGAGCTTAATTTCGACGGCCAGCAGTGACTGCTCACGACGCTGGGTATCGCTTAGCTTCTGTGGTAGCTGGTTGAACAACTCGATAGCCTGTTGGCTCTTGCCTTCTTTCAGCAGTGCACGAATGGCGAGTAATTGCCAATTGGTCTTGCTATCATCTGAGCTTTGCTGCATTTGTTGCAGATAAAAGCCGGAATCAGCCTGCGCAGTGCCCTGCATATGGGCTGCACTCTGGTCTGGCGCCTGGGTGCCACAGCCTGCAAAAATCAGTGCAGCCAGAATGACTGGTAGCGCGCGTGCGGCTTTCAAACGAGAAAATGTTGAGGGTACCATACTGTATCCAGTGATATTTTTTTACTCAATGCTCAATATTAAATCGGCAATACGGACGACACAATGAAACAACACGAATCGGCGGATAATTCTCAAGGCCAACTCTTTATTGTACCTACTCCTATAGGAAATTTGGCTGATATTACCCAACGAGCGCTCGAAGTTTTACAAGCCGTTGATTTGATTGCCGCTGAAGACACTCGTCATACAGGACTCTTGTTACAACACTTCGCGATTAACGCGCGTTTGTTCGCTTTACATGATCACAACGAGCAGCAAAAGGCCGAAACGCTGGTGGCGAAACTTAAAGAAGGGCAAAACATTGCGCTGGTTTCCGATGCCGGAACGCCGCTGATTAACGATCCTGGCTACCATCTGGTACGGACCTGTCGCGAAGCAGGGATCCGCGTTGTTCCCCTGCCAGGCCCTTGCGCGGCGATTGCTGCCCTGAGTGCTGCAGGTCTGCCTTCAGACCGCTTTTGCTATGAAGGTTTTCTGCCTGCCAAATCGAAAGGGCGTCGTGATGCGATGAAAGCCATTGAGGCTGAACCGCGTACGCTTATTTTTTATGAATCCACCCACCGTTTGCTGGATAGCCTGGAAGACATGGTTGCCGTCTGGGGCGAATCCCGCTACGTGGTGTTGGCGCGTGAGTTGACCAAAACCTGGGAAACCATTCACGGTGCGCCGGTCGGCGAACTGCTGGCGTGGGTCAAGGAAGATGAAAACCGTCGAAAAGGCGAAATGGTGCTGATTGTCGAAGGACACAAAGCGCAAGAAGACGACCTTCCGGCTGATGCGCTGCGTACGTTGGCCTTATTGCAGGCAGAGCTGCCGCTGAAAAAGGCCGCCGCACTGGCCGCTGAGATCCACGGCGTGAAGAAGAATGCGCTGTATAAGTACGCGCTGGAACAGCAGGGGGAGTAACGGTGAGCATCTACCAACCACCTTTCGTCATCACTCCATTGATCCTCAATCAAGTCATTGAAATTGGGGAGTTGATGGGAAATTGGGCGGCGATGGCTGGTAGGGCATCTCCTCTTTTGCGCAAAGAGAATCGTATTCGCACTATTCAGGCCTCTTTAGCGATTGAGCATAATTCGTTGACTACGGAACAAGTCACCGCTCTGATGGAGGGGAAACGTATTCTGGCTCCGGCTAAAGATATACAGGAAGTCAGAAATGCGATTCTGGCCTATGAAAAAATGTCAGAGTGGAAAAGTGAAAGACTCTCCGATCTTTTACAGGCACATCAAATCCTGATGATGGGGCTTGTCGATAACCCGGGTCAATTGCGATCCGGCAATGTCGGTGTTTACAGGGAGAAACAGCTTATCCATATGGCCCCACCGGCGTCACAAGTTCTTCGATTGATGAATGACCTACTGGGCTGGTTAAAAACGACAGAGCTCCACCCACTGATTGCTGGTGCTATTTTCCATTATGAATTTGAATTCATTCATCCTTTTGCCGACGGCAATGGACGGATGGGCCGGTTGTGGCAGACATTAATCCTCCGTGAGTGGCGATCGGAATTGGCGTGGTTACCAGTAGAGACACTGATCCATTACCAACAGGATCGCTACTACCAGGTGTTAGGGCAGTGCGATCGGCAAAGTAGCTGCACGCCATTTATAGAATTTATCCTTGAAAACATCATCTCTGCTTTGCAAGAGGGATTGGGGAAATCATCAGCCCTGTCGGAAGAAATGTCGGAAGAAATGTCGGAAGAAATGTCGCCTGATTTACTGGATATTGAAAAACGCATACTACAAATCTTGTCGAATCAGCCAGGCAGATCCGCCAAAAGTATCGCTGATGAGTGTGAAATCTCAGCCCGAACTGTAGAACGCTATCTGAAAGCGTTGCAGCTAAAAGGTAAACTGCAACGCGTTGGCGCGACGAAAGGGGGGCTATGGAGGGTAATTTAAACGACCAGCAGTTCAACCCCTGTTTTGGCCAGCGCTGATTTATCCTGTTTGCTGATACTGTCGTCGGTTATTACGCAGTTAATCTTCTCCATTGGAAGTACCTGATTAAAACCTCGTCGGTTAAATTTTGTTGCATCCAGTACGGCAATAACCTTATGTGCCGCAGCAGCCATCACGCTACTAATCGAATAGCCTTCGTTGAATGTCGTTATACCATTAGTGGCATCAATCCCGTCGGCGCCAACGAACATCAGGTCTGCGCTTATCCCTTGAAGGGAACGTTCAGCGATAGTGCCATGCATTGAATGAGTTTTGTGACGCACCGTGCCGCCGCAGACGACCAGCGTAATGTCTTTGTTTTCCGATAACGTAAACGCAGCGGGCAGGCTATTGGTAATAACTGTGATATTACTTTTTCGGTTTAGCGCCTCAGCGATCAGTAAGGTCGTGCTTCCGCTATCCAGAATCACGGTCATTCCTTCCTCGACCATTGCCGTTGCAGCCTGAGCGATCCGCTTTTTGGGATCGCTGGCAAGCTGATACCGGTCTTCTAATAATACTTCCTGATTGTCACCTTCAGCCAGATGGCTTCCTGGTTTTGCCGCACCGCCATGAAAACGGGTGACCAGACCCTTCTCTTCTAATAACCGCAGGTCGGCGCGAATGGTTACTTCAGAAATACCAAAGGTATTCGAAAGATCCATTACCAGTACGCTACCTTGCGTATTAATCAGGTCGACAATTTTATTCCTTCTCTCAAATGAGTTCATATTGATTTGCCTGATAATTTGACTGCCACTAGTTTAATCGAAGGATTGCGAAAGGTGAACGCTAAATTTCGAAAGTAAATGTGAGCCAGCGCAGGTTGCTGGCTCGTTGGGTCAGGAGAGTTTGAGCAGAATTTTCCCCTGCATCGGCGCGCCATTGAGTGACTTGACTGCGCTGGCAAAGCTGTCGGCATCACCACTGTGGGCAATTAACGGCTCAAGCTGTAAGCGTTTCTCCGTGAGTAAACGGGCAGCGGTTTCCCACTCTTCTCCAGGCCATGGGCTGGAATAGTTCATCCAACTGCCAAGGATGGTTAACTCTTTACGCAATATTTGCCCAAAAATACGTGAAGCTAGCGCCAGATCGTGATGCAGCGTACCGACTAATGCCAGTTGAGCGCGAGGTCCGGCAATTTCGATCGACAGAGTAACAGTTTGTGGGGTTCCCGCAGTCTCCAGGATGAGTTGGTCAAATTGAATGTTCTCCAGACTGGAGTAGATCTCGGTCGCACTCATCTCCCGACTGTTAAACACATAGGTTGCCCCCAGTTCTTTTGCTAACGCCAGCTTCTGCGGGTTGATATCAATCGCCGTGATGCTTTTTGCGCCGAGTTCGCGAGCACATTGCATTGCCAGTAAACCGATAGTACCTGCACCAACGATGATCACGTTTTTGCCTTCGCATCCCTGAGCGAGGTGAAAAGCATGCAGGCCAACGGTAATGGGCTCAATGAATGCGCCATCATCAATCGGCATTTCTGAAGGCAGGCGGAACAGGTTGGCGCGTTTTACCACCACATATTCTGCATTGCCGCCTTCGCTGCGCGATCCGACAAACTGATATTGCTTACACAATGAGAAATATCCACGCTCGCACTGAGGACAGTGGAAGCAGGGGAGCAGCGGTACGCAGGCAACGGCATCTCCGGGTTGTAGATCGGTTACGCCCGCGCCGTAAGACTCAACATAGCCACTGAACTCATGCCCAAGTGTGATTGGATAATAGTGAGCGCCATGATTGAAGACTCGGGGAATATCTGAGCCGCAAAGCCCTGAACTGACCACCTTGACCAGTACATCTTCATCAGTTTGTAGTTGTGGTATGGGACGTTCTTCAACGCGTACGTCGCCCTCAGCGTGAATAACCACTGATTTCATAAGTGTCTCCAGAAAAGTGAAGGGGAGCAAATGCTCCCCAGAAATTAAGATGCGGTCTGGCTTTCTGTTATGGCTGCCGCTTTTTCAGCCGCCACGAAATTACGCGCCCGACGCCAGGTCAGCAGTACACCCAACAGGTAAATAGCACCGATAATGATGAAACCCACCACGTTCTGCCAGGTGAAGAGCTGGATTAGCAACCAGGTGATTGGGGAACCGCCCTGGTCCATTGAAGCCACCATGCCACCAGCTTTCAATGCGCCCGCATTGGCGGCTAGCTGGGTATGTAAACCAATGGTTTGCGTGGCTATCCACAGGGTGATACCCATGATGATGACGCCGGAGATCAGCGTGCGGAAAAGGTTTCCCTGATGAACGGCTACCGCCATGGCGACAAAGAAACCAATGGTCGCGAGATCGCCGAATGGCAGAACCTGGTTTCCTGGTACCAGAACGGCAATCAGAATGGTCAGCGGGATAAAGATAAGACTGGCGGAAACCACTGACGTATGGCCGAGCAGTAGCGCAGGATCCAGGCCAATCAAGAACTCCTGGCCACCAAATTTTGCCTGCAGGCGCTTGCGAGCATGCTTTGCAATGGGAGTGAGCCCATCCATAATCGGTTTAATGACGCGCGGCATGAGCAACATAACGGCAGCTGTTTTCACCGCCAGTTGGAGCACTGCTTTAACGTCATACCCTGCCAGCATGCCGATCACTAACCCCATCACAAAACCGACGGTGACGGGCTCGCCGAAGGGGCCGAAGCGTTTTTGTACATCATCCGCACTGAAATGAATGCGGTTCAGACCTGGGATTTTTTCAATGATCGTATCAACCAAGACCGCTATCGGGCCCAGATATGCCGAGGAACCATGTGGAATGGCGATGCCTTCCAGGCCAAAAAAGTCGCGCGTGTCTTTGGCAAACCAGTCGCCCAGTTTGTAAACGAAGGCGGCATGAACAACCACACCGAGGATGCCCAACCAGTATGAACCGGTCGCCAGATGCAACATGGCGCCGGTAAACGTCATATGCCAGATATTCCAGATGTCGACATTCACCACACGGGTCATGCGGGTAACCAGCATCAGGATATTCACCCCAATGGCGACAGGAATCGCAATTAACGCAATTTGCGAAGCCCAGGTCATCGGTGATGAACCAGGCCAGCCGACATCGATGACGTGCAGGTTGATTTGAAACTGTTCTGCCATTGCTTTTGCGGCAGGTCCAATAGAGTCCAGCATCAGGCCGATTACCAGACCGATGCCGACAAACCCAATCCCGATATGCAGACCAGATTTAAAACAATCCCCGAGCTTCATTCCCAGCAATTTTGAGAAGATGATGATCACTAACGGCAGCATAACCGTTGGACCTAAATCGAGGATATAACGCATTATTTCGCTAAACATGGCGTTACCCCACGAGGATGGTCAGGATTTTTTGCTGCAATGCTTCGATACCCACGCCTGAGACAAAAGGCATGCCGTGAACCACCGGGATATCGCCAAATGTACGGTCAACGCGAGCCGTGGTACAAATGAGGTCTGCGCCGTCCATATAGGTTTCGATTTCTGTTACACGACACTGAACCAGGTCGAGTTGTATATTGTTGGCTTCACAGAGTTCTTTAATTTCTTCCGCAGCCATTGTTGAAGTTGCTACAGCACCGCCACAGGCCACAATTACTTTACGTTTCATAGGGTATTCCTTTTATTATCAGTTTTTTATCAAATCTGGGCACAGAGCTCAGACTCAAGGATTTTTTCCCGAAAGAGCATTGCCAGTTCTGCATCGGGCGCATTCAGTAATGCTTCAATAGTGTTCGGGTTTTGTAGCTCACTAAACAGACGACGCAGGAGCTTCAGTTGTGCCGTCGGGTTCTCAACGATTAAGGCGATAATTAAAGAGACGGCGATCTCTTCATCATCATCCGCTTGTTGAAAGTTGACCGGTGTATCCGGGCGAATCAGATAGATAGCAGGAGATTTAGCATGAACAGCTTCACAATGTGGAATCGCAACGGCATGACGTTCCAGCGCTATTCCAGTTGGAAAGGTTGCTTCACGCTCAATCAGGGCCTGCGGGTAGCTTTCGTGCACGACCCCTTTGGCCAGCATCTCCTCCCCAATATGTGTCAGCGCATGCTGACACGAGCTAAAGTTAATTCCTGTTCGGACAAAAAGTTGGCTCATATATTCTCCTGATTTCAGGCAAGTGCTGGTGCGCAACCAAAGCGATAGGCGCGCAGAACGTCCTGAATTTTGTCGATAATCAGATTGTGTGGCGTCGCGGTTAACGTTCCTTCAGACAGACGCTCAAATTGCACGGGCATAAATTGGCTAATTAGCCCCAGTGGTAAAGCGACGTCATTAAGATTGGTTATTAATTTCTCTACGCTTTGACGAATGCGGGGATGCGGCCAGTAGTAACGAATACGGTCGGAGAGACTGAAGTGAATATCAACCATCGCCTGACTCCAGGTTGGGCGATAGTATTTTTTCCAGTAGCCCGGTTCATTCAACATAACTTCGTCAATCACTTCCAATACCCGGCTTCTTTGCTCCGGAGATACCAGTTCATTTTCCATTTGCGCAAGGGCAAAAATAGCTTCACGCAGAGCGAAGGTGAGTGCTGGACCCACTTTCAAAATCGCATAGTGATCGCGTACCAGCGCACGGTATGCCTGGCGGGTTTGATAATCGGTAGAATGCGCTTCGTAGACCATTGGGGTCTCTTTGACCCAGGCGGAAAGCGCTTTTGCAGCTTGTGGCTGATAGTGAATAATTTGAGTGTGATCGAATTCGACGCCGGGCTGGACCACAATGGCGATTACGCGCGTTAACGCTTCTTCAAGCCCTAATGCACTGAAGGCAACCTGATGGGTTTCCAGTGTCCGGGCGGCATCTTCTTCACGTGTGACATGAACGCTACCGATGGTGGTGGCTTCTCCACCTGGTACGGGAACTTCTGTGCCAATCACGTAAGTCAGTTGGCGTTTCTGTTCTTCGGTTGCTGTTGATTCTGCTGCCTGGCAAAGTATGGCTGCTCGCTGAGCAACAACCATCGGGTCTAGCGGTGTCGGATCGTCAGCGCAGGACATTGAAGCATCAAGATGGATTTTGCTGAATCCTGCGGCGACGTAAGCTTTAATCAAGGCTACGGATTTCTCCATCGCTTCTGCCGCTACTTCATTTTGCCAGCAGTTAGGGCCGAGGTGATCGCCCCCCAGGATCAGTCTTTCTCGAGGGAAGCCAATTTCTTGTGCGATGCCATAGACAAAATCACGGAAATCGGCGGGTTTCATCCCGGTATAGCCACCAAACTGATTAACCTGATTAGACGTTGCTTCGATCAGAACTTTACTGTCCGTATTGAGATCAAAGCGTAATGCGGATTCAATGACCAACGGATGTGCTGAACAAACAGAACAAATACCTAAATGTTCACCTGCTTTATGACGAGAGATTATTTCTTTCACTTCTATCTCCGATATCTTTTGTTTATCTTCATAATATTTTTGGATTGAAGGCAAAGGGTAAAAGCAGCTTTCGTGATCCAGCTTTAAAACAGACCTTTGCCAGAATTCATACAATTCATATTAATCAGTTACTTATAGTTTTCCTTCGCAACCGCAGTCGGCAATGACTTTACGTACCACTTCTTTCATGGCGGCTTTTGCTGGCATCATGTAATGCCGTGGGTCATTCGCATTGGTATGTGTACTCAGATAGGTTTTGAGTGCGCCAGAAAAGGCGATTTTGAGTTCGGTAGCGACGTTGACTTTGCAGATCCCTAAAGAGATGGCGCGCTTAATATCATGTGCTGGCAGGCCGGATGCGCCATGTAGAACCAGTGGAATATCAACGGACTGACGAATTTCTGTTAGCCGTTCAAAATCCAGTTTAGGTTCAGTGCTATACAGACCATGAGCCGTGCCAATCGCGACCGCCAGTGAGTCGATACCGGTTTTTTCCACGAACTCCCGAGCCTGTTCTGGGTGGGTATAAAGCGCATCTTTTCCGTCCACGATTAGGTCATCTTCTTGTCCACCCAACCGTCCCAGCTCAGCTTCAACGCTAACGTCATAGCGATGGCAGTAATCTGTTACGTGTTTAACTAACGCAATGTTGTCGACAAACGGCAGATGGGAACCATCGATCATGACGGAGCGAATACCTGTAGCGACTTTCTCTTCAATATCGGTGGCGCTTTCATGGTGATCGAGATGGATGGCGAGAGGATGGTTCCAGCATCTTGCCAGTTCACTGGCGATTGCAACGATATTACCGACACCGGCATAGCTAAAAGTGCCAGGCGTGCCGGCGACGATCAACGGAGAGCGTAGTTCGGCTGCTGTTTCCACGACAACCTGTAAGGTCTCCAGGTTGTGAATGTTAAACGCCGGTACGGCATAGCCTTCTCGCTGTGCCTTCTTCAGCATCATTTTGCTTGAGATGATAAACATACTTCCTCCGAAGTCTTTCGATTGCTTTCTTCGAAATAAAGTATAGGGTTTCGTAACGTTTTTTTGTGATTTCGATCTGATAAATGAAAGTTTCGAAAGAAAAGGGAGGGTTGCGAAAGTATATGGCGAAAAAAAAAGCATGCCCGAAGGCATGCTCATGAAGAAAAAACGTGGATAATCAGGTCACTGGCGCTGGGTTAAATACCGCCAGTTGGTTATGCAGTCCCCATTGATCCGAGAAGGTTTTCTTACGCCCGCTGGCGACGTCGAGAATAAACTCGAACAGTTTCAGACTCACGTCTTCAATGGTTTCTTCCCCGGTAGCGATGGTGCCTGCGTTGATGTCCATCAGGTCAAACCAACGGTTGGCCAGCTCGGTACGGGTCGCCATTTTTATCACCGGCACGGCCATCAGGCCGTACGGCGTACCGCGACCGGTGGTGAACACCTGCACGGTGATCCCAGAAGCGACCTGCTGCGTACCGCAGACAAAATCGCTGGCGGGGGTAGCTGCGTAAATCAGGCCACGTTTGGTTGGGCGTTGGCCCGGCGACAATACTTCGACAATCGCGCTCTTGCCAGACTTGGCAATAGAACCCAGCGCTTTTTCCACCACGTTTGCCAGACCGCCTTTCTTGTTGCCAGGAGAAGGGTTGGCGCTGCGATCCGTTTTGCCCATATCAAGGTAGTTATCGTACCAGGCCATCTCTTCAAGCAGGCGTTTACCTACTTCTTCGTTAATCGCACGTGGGGTCAGAAGATGGATGGCATCGCGCACTTCGGTAACCTCAGAGAACATTACGGTGGCGCCGCAGCGTACTAACAGGTCGGAGGCATAACCGACCGCCGGGTTGGCCGTCACGCCTGAAAACGCATCGCTGCCGCCGCACTGCATGCCGACCACCAGTTCTGACGCCGGGCAGGTCTCACGCTGGCGTTGATTGAGTTTTGCCAGATGGCGTTCGGCCACCTGCAAAATATCGGCAACCATCGATTGAAAGCCAACGTGTTTTTCATCCTGCAGGCTGACGATGCTGGCGCTGTCGACCGGAATACTTTTCACATCGTGCGTGCCTTCCAGCAGGCGCTCTGGCTGCAGTTTTTCGCAGCCGAGGCCAATGACCATCACTTCACCGCCAAAGTTCGGGTTTAGCGCAATATTGTGAATGGTACGAATCGGCACGATGGCGGCTGGGGCATTAATCGCCACGCCGCAGCCGTAAAGATGATTGAGTCCGACCACGCCGTCAACGTTCGGGTATTTTGGCAGCAGATCGCGCTCAATGATTTTCACCACATAATCCACCACGCCCGCCACGCAGTGCACGCTGGTGGAAATACCGAGCAGATTCTTGGTGCCGACACTACCGTCTGCATTGCGATAACCTTCGAAGGTGTAACCTTCGAGAGGCGGCAGCGGTTCTGGCACTTTGGTTGCCAGCGGCAGCGTCTCCAGCGGCGGGGCCTTGGGTAGCTCAACCATTGATTCATCAATCCAACTGCCGCGTGGGATATCGCGAACGGCATAGCCTATCACTTCGCCATAACGCACGATTTCGCCGCGAACAGGAATATCCAGGAGCGCCACTTTATGTCCCTGGGGAATATGTTCAATGAGTTCCAGTCCGTCTGGAAAACGCGTCCCAGCTTTCAGACCATTGTCATTGACAATTATCGCCACATTATCTGTTTCGTGAACTTTAATATAAAACGCCGTTGGCGATTCTTGTCTGATTTCGATGTCGGCCATTGTCCAGTATTCTCCAACAAGGTGGTGATAATAGTGTGGATATTTATATTTTGAATCTAATTGTAAGTAATAAAGATTCGGTATCGTGAAATAAGAATGTCAGGAGTTTATCGCCAAGAATGTGATGATGATCACTTAAACTCAGCAAGGCCGCCCCACCAGGGGTAGCAATACGTAAATGTGTGCATTAGCGCCCATGCATGTGTGCATATGCCCAAAACATTATTTTAATAACGCATGTTTAATGAGCGCTTGCACAATGATTAACGTTGCGCTGCTGATTATACTAAATCACGGTTTCATAGCGTCTGATAAATTATTATGCGTTCTTATTATCAGTAATTTATCACCAGGAATATCTACCCAATAATAATAAAAATTTAATGTACCCGAGGTAATTAGAATGATTCTGGATACAGTTGTCGAGAAAAAGAAAGGCACGCACACCCGTTACTTAATATTGCTGATAATATTTATCGTTACAGCCGTTAACTATGCGGACCGTGCAACGCTGTCAATTGCCGGCACGGAAGTGGCGAAAGAGTTACAGCTCAGTGCCATCTCAATGGGGTACATTTTCTCCGCTTTCGGCTGGGCTTACCTGTTAATGCAAATCCCCGGCGGCTGGCTGCTGGATAAGTTCGGTTCAAAGAAAGTCTATACCTACAGCCTGTTCTTCTGGTCGCTGTTTACCTTCCTGCAGGGCTTTGTCGACATGTTCCCGCTGGCCTGGGCGGGTATTTCAATGTTCATCATGCGCTTTATGCTGGGCTTCTCGGAAGCGCCGTCCTTCCCGGCGAATGCCCGTATCGTGGCGGCCTGGTTCCCGACGAAAGAGCGCGGTACGGCGTCCGCAATTTTTAACTCCGCACAGTATTTCTCTCTGGCGCTGTTTTCGCCGCTGCTGGGCTGGCTGACCTTCGCCTGGGGCTGGGAACACGTCTTTACCGTGATGGGCGTGATTGGTTTTGTGCTCACCGGACTGTGGGTAAAGTTTATTCATAACCCAACCGATCACCCGCGTATGTCGCAAGAAGAGCTGAAGTTTATCTCTGAAAACGGCGCGGTCGTGGATATGGACCATAAAAAGCCGGGTGATGTGAAATCAGGTGGTCCTAAACTGCATTATATCAAGCAGTTGCTCACTAACCGTATGATGCTCGGCGTGTTCTTCGGACAGTATTTTATCAATACTATTACCTGGTTTTTCCTCACCTGGTTCCCGATTTACCTGGTACAGGAAAAAGGCATGTCGATCCTGAAAGTGGGCCTGGTGGCTTCGATTCCTGCGCTGTGCGGATTTGCCGGTGGCGTACTCGGCGGCGTGTTCTCTGATTATCTGATTAAACGTGGCTTCAGCATCACTCTGGCACGTAAGCTGCCGATTGTGCTCGGAATGCTGCTCGCCTCGACCATTATTCTGTGTAACTACACCGATAACACCACCCTGGTGGTGGCGCTGATGGCGCTGGCGTTCTTCGGTAAAGGCTTCGGGGCGCTGGGGTGGCCGGTGATTTCCGATACTGCGCCGAAAGAGATTGTCGGTCTGTGCGGTGGGGTATTTAACGTATTTGGCAATGTGGCTTCCATCGTCACCCCGCTGGTGATTGGGTATCTGGTGAGCGAGCTGCACTCATTTAATGCTGCGCTGATGTTTGTAGGGTGCTCGGCGCTGATGGCAATGGTTTGCTACCTGTTTATTGTCGGTGACATTAAACGTATGGAATTGCAGAAATAAACAAAGGTGTAAGCGATGAATAACACGATTTTTCCGAATAAGTTTAAAGCGGCTCTCGCGGCGCAACAGATTCAGATTGGCTGCTGGTCTGCATTAGCCAGCCCAATCAGTACCGAAGTTTTAGGCCTGGCGGGTTTTGACTGGCTGGTGCTGGACGGCGAACACGCGCCGAACGACATATCGACGTTTATCCCGCAATTGATGGCGCTGAAAGGCAGCGCCAGCGCGCCGGTAGTGCGCGTACCGACCAACGAGCCGGTAATTATCAAACGCCTGCTGGATATCGGATTTTACAACTTCCTGATTCCGTTCGTGGAGACGGAAGAAGAGGCGGTGAACGCCGTGGCGTCGACCCGCTATCCGCCGGAAGGTATTCGCGGCGTGTCCGTATCCCATCGCGCCAATATGTTTGGCACCGTACCGGACTACTTTGCGCAGTCGAATAAGAACATCACCATCATCGTGCAGATCGAAAGTCAGCAGGGCGTCGATAACGTTGACGCAATCGCGGCGACAGAAGGCGTCGACGGGGTCTTCGTCGGCCCAAGCGACCTGGCTGCGGCGTTAGGCCACCTCGGCAATGCGTCACATCCTGATGTGCAGAAAGCTATCCAGCACATTTTTGCCCGCGCGAAAGCACACGGCAAACCAAGCGGCATTCTGGCCCCGGTAGAGGCGGATGCGCGTCGTTATCTGGAGTGGGGCGCGACGTTTGTTGCCGTTGGCAGCGATCTTGGCGTGTTCCGTTCAGCCACGCAAAAATTGGCTGATTCTTTTAAGAAATAACCCCCCTCGACAGTAGAGAGAGATAAAGACATGACAATGAAAGTTGGTTTTATTGGCCTCGGTATTATGGGTAAACCAATGAGTAAAAACCTCCTCAAGGCAGGTTACTCGCTGGTGGTTGCTGACCGTAACCCGGAATCCATTGCGGAAGTGATTGCCGCAGGCGCAGAAACCGCCGCCACGGCGAAAGATATTGCCGAGCAGTGCGATGTGATCATCACCATGCTGCCGAATTCTCCGCATGTGAAAGAAGTGGCGCTGGGAGAGGGCGGCATTATCGAAGGGGCGAAACCGGGGACAGTGCTGATCGACATGAGCTCCATCGCGCCGTTAGCCAGCCGTGAAATCAGCGACGCGCTGAAAGCGAAAGGCGTGGATATGCTGGACGCGCCGGTAAGCGGCGGCGAACCGAAAGCCATCGACGGTACTCTGTCGGTGATGGTTGGCGGTGATAAAGCGATTTTTGACAAATATTACGATCTGCTGAAGGCGATGGCAGGTTCCGTGGTACATACCGGTGACATCGGCGCGGGTAACGTCACCAAGCTGGCGAATCAGGTGATTGTGGCGCTGAACATTGCGGCAATGTCCGAAGCGCTGACGCTGGCGACCAAAGCGGGCGTAAACCCGGATCTGGTGTATCAGGCGATCCGTGGTGGGCTGGCGGGAAGCACCGTACTGGATGCGAAAGCGCCGATGGTTATGGACAGAAACTTTAAGCCGGGTTTCCGTATCGACCTGCATATTAAAGATCTGGCGAACGCGCTGGATACCTCTCATGGCGTTGGCGCTCAGTTACCGCTGACTGCTGCAGTCATGGAGATGATGCAGGCGCTACGCGCTGATGGGCTGGGCACCGCCGATCATAGCGCACTCGCATGCTACTACGAAAAACTGGCGAAAGTGGAAGTCACTCGCTAACAAGAAGGGCGCGGATGCGCGCCCTGTATTTCTTGCCTTGCGCGGCACTGTCAGGCTACATAACTATGAAAATCGTAATTGCCCCAGACTCTTATAAAGAAAGCCTTTCTGCCACCGAGGTAGCTCAGGCAATAGAAAAAGGATTTCGGGAAATTTTCCCCGATGCGCAATATGTTTCTGTCCCGGTTGCCGATGGTGGTGAAGGAACGGTCGAAGCCATGATTGCCGCTACGCAGGGGAGTGAACATTCAGCGTGGGTGACAGGGCCGCTGGGCGAAAAAGTGAATGCCTGCTGGGGCATGTCTGGAGATGGTAAAACCGCGTTTATCGAAATGGCGGCAGCCAGCGGTCTGGCGTTAGTTCCTCCTGAAAAGCGTAACCCGTTAGTCACCACGTCGCGTGGCACCGGGGAGTTGATTTTGCAGGCGCTGGATAGCGGTGCGCAGAGCATCATTATTGGTATTGGCGGTAGTGCGACCAACGACGGCGGCGCGGGTATGGTGCAGGCGCTGGGGGCGAAACTCTGCGACGCCAACGGGACAGAGATTGGCAACGGTGGTGGAAGCCTGGAGAGTCTGAACACCATCGATATAACGGGCCTGGATCCGCGCTTAAAAACCTGCTCAATTCGCGTGGCCTGCGATGTGACCAATCCACTCACCGGCGATACTGGCGCTTCGCGCATTTTTGGCCCGCAGAAAGGGGCGACGGAAGAACGCATTATCGAACTGGACCGCAATCTGTCTCACTATGCCGACATCATTAAAAAATCGCTGCGGGTTGATGTGAAAGACGTTCCTGGCTCAGGTGCGGCAGGCGGAATGGGCGCCGCGTTAATGGCTTTTTTAGGTGCGGAGTTGCGCAGTGGTATTGAGATTGTGACCCAGGCGCTCAATCTGGAAGAGCATATTCATGACTGTACGCTGGTGGTGACCGGAGAAGGGCGGATTGACAGCCAGAGCATTCACGGCAAAGTGCCGGTGGGTGTGGCGAATGTCGCGAAGAAGTACCACAAGCCGGTAATTGGTATTGGCGGTAGCCTGACGCGCGATGTGGAGGTGGTGCATCAATATGGTATCGATGCGGTGTTTAGCGTATTAACCACCATCAGCACGCTGGAAGAGGCCTTTCGTGGGGCATTTGATAATATTTATCGCGCTTCAAGAAACATCGCCGCCACGTTGGCGATAGGAATGCACAGTGCGGGGTGACAATGCCCCGCAAACCCTCTATACTGCGCGCCGAAGCTGACCAGACAGTCGCCGCTTCGTCGTCGTCCTCTTCGGGGGAGACGGGCGGAGGGGAGGAAAGTCCGGGCTCCATAGGGCAGGGTGCCAGGTAACGCCTGGGGGGGAAACCCACGACCAGTGCAACAGAGAGCAAACCGCCGATGGCCCACGCAAGTGGGATCAGGTAAGGGTGAAAGGGTGCGGTAAGAGCGCACCGCGCGGCTGGTAACAGTCCGTGGCACGGTAAACTCCACCCGGAGCAAGGCCAAATAGGGGTTCACAAGGTACGGCCCGTACTGAACCCGGGTAGGCTGCTTGAGCCAGTGAGCGATTGCTGGCCTAGATGAATGACTGTCCACGACAGAACCCGGCTTATCGGTCAGCTTCACCTCTTTAAAAACAATACGTTGGTGTATCTCAGACGCTCAGAAGCTGACATGGGATACACCAACGGTTGCAACATCCCTCATACGCTCCGCCGCAACGACATTTACCTACGTCACGAAGTCAAAAAAATGTGCAGCGATTAAAACATTCGACAGTTCACAAGCCGAATGAATATCAGCGAATTATTCACAACAATAAATATTGTGGAACACAGTTTCATTTTGAGGAAAAACCACTTCTGGAATATGGATGTTATTCGTACAATGGCCGTTCTGGAAGAAATGAATAACATGCAAAAGGACTTATGGCAAAGGGATACATTCTACACATGTACGATCCCACCACCTGTGGTGGCAAGGTTCTGGAGGGAGCGCCAAACAGACGAACCAACGGCACGCCAGTAGCCCGTATGGGCGACAAGGTAACGTGTGGTAAAGACGGCAATACTTATCACATTATTGGTGGAATATCATGGATAACCACCGAGGGGCGTCTGGTTGCGGGTAGTCTGGACAGTTTCAGCAGTTGCCCTTGCAAGGCAAAAATTATTCCGCAAATAATGGTGCAGAGTTATGAATCGCGTAGGGGGACCAGTACCAAGACATCAAACACCGCAGCGCGCGTAGTTGCACAGAGTTCATCTTCATCTTCACCTTCATCTATATCATCAGACTTTCTTACCCCACTTCCTGTTGCGGTTTACGCGAAATCCTGTCTTCGTGGTGAAGGCTGCACCGATGCTGGTACTGAGCAAGAGCGAATCGATAATTTTGGTCATGCAGGCTATTACCGTGCTGCGCCTCAGACAGAACAAACAAAGGAAGAGCCTGTTCAGCACGCGCAGGTAGCAAAGAAACACAAACCAGACGAACCAACCCCACCACTGGAAGATAATCGCCCCTGGTACAAACGTCTCTTCAACTCACCGGACACAACCAAAGCCGCAGCGGCGGCAGGAATAGCGACAACGACCGGGATAACTACGGGTGCAGCGACCGAAGCCGGATATGCAGCATTGCAAAAAATCGGGGGAAATCTTTCTGCTGCTGGCCGTTGGATAGTCCCCAACCCCACCACCGTTTTTCTGTTTGGCATATTCTACTCGCCAAAACTCAACAGCGGCGAACAGGACTACATCGATAAAATGCGGCTTGAGCAGGCCGCACGGAACAAAGAAGTTGTTCCAACGCGCGTTCGCTTTCGCTGGGAAGCAGAGCAAGACGGGATGATAAGGCCGAAAGGTTTTCATGTCAGCGCCGGAGGTGGGCAGGACAAAGTTCCGGTTCGAATGCTTCAGAAGAACAGTACCACCGGGAACTATGAGTTCTGGGAGGATGGCGCAAGTAAGCCAACGATTGTTTGGACACCAGACGATCCTGGGTATGAATCTCCTTCCAATACCGGGAATTGGGACAATGTATACGTCCCTCCGAGTGTGCTGGTTTACCCTGAAAGTGAAATCAACAGCCCGTGGTCAACAGAAACGCCAGCACCGGGAGAACGCCCATTCAGGGATTATATTCTGGTACACCCTGCCGGGACGTTTGACCCGATTTATGTTTATCTTCGCAATCTGCCAGGGCAAGTCACAGGCAAGGGGCAAAAGATTTCTGGCACCTGGTTAGCTGATGCGGGTCAGGGCAACGGCTCGCCTATCCCGTCTCAGATTGCTGATAAACTGCGTGGACGCACCTTCTCCAATTTTGACGACTTCAGGCAGGCTTTCTGGCTGGAGGTCAGCCAAGACCCTGAACTTTCAAAGCAATTCCGAGGTGCGAATGTTCGCCATATGCAGAAAGGAAGAGCGCCAGTAGCTTTTGGTGGTGGCAAAGTTGGGGGGCGCACAAAGTTTGAAATTCATCATATCAAACCAATAGGCGAAGGCGGTGAAGTCTACAATGTCGATAATATGGGCGTTGCAACCCCTAAGCGTCATATAAAAATCCATTCAACAGGGCAGAGGAAATAGTATGACGGATAAGAAACAACTCTCTGATTATACAGAGGGTGATTTTTTGAAGCTGGTAAGCAAAATCTATAATGCTGAAGGAGAGACTGAACAGGAGGATGAGAAAAACATACTAGAATTTATAAGGTTATGCGAGCACCCCGCCGGATCAGACCTCATTTTTTACCCTGAAGACGGGCAGGATGATAGCCCCGAGGGCGTAGTCCAACAGGTCAAAATGTGGCGTAAAGCCAATGGCAAGCCCGGTTTTCGCGATGAGTAAATCCTAATTGCGAGTGAATGGCTGGGCTTTGTCCTGGCCTTTCTTTGTTGTAGTTGGTTCACCACGAATCAGGCCTTTATTTCCCATTCATCTCATCGTTATTTGACCTTTATTTACGCGCTGAACTTCTTTTATCTAAGGCAATGTCTTGCGGGATATTTCATTTTTTGTGATGACTAGCACAAAACGCTGCGCGATACGTTTTTATCGAGAATAATCGAACGCAATCGATCGCCATCACAAAATTACTGGCTGATAAATCGTACAAAACTACTGTTAATGTAATGTTGCATTTGATGGTGTTATGTATGTTTTGGTTTAAATATTAATAAATGCAATGTTTCTTTACAAACAAATAAGGCTAAAAAACGTGATGCATAACGTTATTTGACCACTATAAACGATAAAATATAATTATATTTGATAAGTTGCTTATTAAATTTAAGTGCTGTTTTGCCTGGTAATTACTCTGTAATTGATTGAAATATAGCCTTTCGTGGTTTTAAGAAATAGCAGGAGAAATGGTGTTGTTATAGCCATAAAAAATCGTTATCCCCCCATCTTTTTTTGATTAAAGTCAGGATAAAGTGAGATCGATATTTCATATCTATATGATTATTAAGTGATTTCAATTTAAATAATAGTCTTACAAAATGTAAGTCAAGGGGATTTGTGAGTGGTAGCACATATCCTCGTTCGCTTAATTTGGTACACTTCCTGCCGTCAACAAAGTAATTAGCGCAGGTCGATATGAATACTATTACACTCCCTAAAACACAGCACTTAGTGGTCTTTCAGGAAGTCATTAGAAGTGGTTCTATCGGCTCAGCTGCAAAAGAATTAGGTTTAACTCAACCGGCTGTCAGCAAAATCATTAATGATGTAGAAGCTTATTTCGGTATTGAGTTAGTCGTACGCAAAAATACTGGTGTGACATTAACTCAGGCAGGTCAGGTTATGCTCTCATGGTCTGAATCTATTACCCGTGAAATGAAGAACATGGTTGATGAGATGAACAGCATGACGAGCAATGCGGTCGTTGATGTGTCGTTTGGCTTTCCTTCACTGATTGCCTTCACCATCATGTCCGGCATGATTAAAAAATTCAAAGAAGTGTTCCCGAAAGCGCAGGTTTCCATGTATGAAGCTCAGCTCTCCTCGTTCTTACCTGCGATTCGTGACGGGCGTCTGGACTTCGCGATCGGTACGCTGAGTGATGAGATGAAACTGCACGATCTGCATGTTGAACCGCTCTTTGAGTCAGACTTCATCCTGGTTGCCAGCAAGTCCCGAACATGCACCGGCATCACCTCGCTGAGCGCGTTGAAAAACGAACAGTGGGTGTTGCCACAAACGAATATGGGGTACTACAGTGAACTTCTAACCACGTTACAAAATAATGGCATCAGCAGTGAAAACATCGTTAAAACAGACTCCGTCGTTACGATTTATAATCTTGTTCTCAATGCTGATTTCTTAACAGTAATTCCCTGCGATATGACCACACCATTTGGCTCAAACCAGTTTATTACTATCCCGGTAGAAGAAACCTTACCCGTCGCGCGTTATGCCGCCGTATGGTCGAAAAATTATCGAATTAAAAAAGCAGCATCTATTTTGGTGGAATTAGCCAAAGAGTATTCATCATATAATTGTCGGAGACGAAGGCAATTAATTGAAATTGATTAAAGATTGAATTTGTTTTAACACGAAATCAACGCCATCTGTCTATATCTGACAATGGTCATGGCTATCTATTTACTTTAATACCCTAGTAAGAGGTTCTAATGCACATTACATACGATCTCCCAGTTGCAATTGAAGATATCCTCGAAGCGAAAAAAAGACTGGCGGGGAAAATTTATAAAACGGGAATGCCTCGCTCTAACTATTTTAGTGAACGTTGCAAAGGGGAAATTTTCCTCAAGTTTGAAAATATGCAGCGTACCGGTTCATTTAAAATCCGTGGTGCGTTTAACAAGCTCAGTTCATTAACCGAAGCTGAAAGATGTAAGGGCGTGGTGGCTTGCTCTGCAGGTAACCATGCGCAAGGGGTTTCTCTCTCCTGCGCCATGCTCGGAATCGACGGCAAAGTGGTCATGCCGAAAGGCGCGCCGAAGTCTAAAGTTGCTGCAACCTGCGATTATTCCGCAGAGGTTGTGCTGCACGGCGACAACTTCAACGACACCATCGCTAAGGTTAGCGAGATTGTGGAAACTGAAGGCCGTATCTTTATTCCGCCATATGATGACCCGAAAGTGATTGCTGGTCAGGGCACTATTGGTCTGGAAATTCTGGAAGATCTGTACGATGTCGATAACGTGATTGTGCCAATTGGCGGTGGCGGACTGATTGCTGGTATTGCAGTGGCAATTAAATCTATTAACCCGACTATTAAAATTATTGGCGTACAGTCTGAAAATGTTCATGGCATGGCGGCTTCTTTCCACGCTGGAGAAATAACCACGCACCGAACGACCGGCACCCTGGCGGATGGTTGTGACGTTTCCCGCCCGGGTACTTTAACGTATGAAATTGTTCGTGAGCTGGTGGATGACATTGTCCTGGTCAGCGAAGATGAAATTCGCAACAGCATGGTGGCATTAATTCAGCGAAATAAAGTTGTGACTGAAGGTGCCGGCGCGCTGGCTTGCGCAGCATTATTAAGCGGGAAATTAGATAGCTATATCCAGAACAGAAAAACAGTCAGCATTATTTCTGGCGGTAATATCGACCTTTCTCGTGTATCTCAAATTACTGGTTTAGTTGACGCTTAATATACTTCGTTGAGGATAGGATATGAGTACTACTGATAGCATTGTATCCAGCCAGACAAAACAGTCGTCCTGGCGCAAATCGGACACCACCTGGACACTGGGTTTATTTGGTACAGCCATCGGCGCCGGGGTGCTGTTCTTCCCTATCCGCGCAGGTTTTGGCGGGCTGATCCCCATTCTGATAATGCTGGTGTTAGCATACCCCATCGCCTTCTATTGCCACCGTGCGCTGGCACGCCTGTGTCTTTCCGGTTCTAACCCTTCCGGTAACATCACAGAAACGGTTGAAGAGCACTTTGGTAAAACGGGCGGCGTGGTTATCACGTTCCTCTACTTCTTTGCAATTTGTCCGCTGCTGTGGATTTATGGCGTCACCATTACCAACACCTTTATGACCTTTTGGGAAAACCAGTTGCAGATGCCAGCGTTAAACCGTGGCTTCGTGGCACTGTTCCTGCTGCTGCTGATGGCATTCGTCATCTGGTTTGGTAAGGATCTGATGGTTAAAGTGATGAGCTACCTGGTATGGCCGTTTATTGCCAGCCTGGTGCTGATCTCTCTGTCTCTGATTCCTTACTGGAACTCTGCGGTTATCGATCAGGTTGATCTCAGCAATATCGCTCTGACTGGCCATGACGGCATCCTGGTTACCGTGTGGCTGGGTATTTCCATCATGGTGTTCTCTTTCAACTTCTCACCTATCGTTTCTTCCTTCGTGGTCTCTAAACGTGAAGAGTATGAGAAAGATTACGGTCGCGAATTTACTGAGCAGAAATGTTCAAAAATCATCTCCCGCGCCAGTATGCTGATGGTTGCCGTGGTGATGTTCTTTGCCTTTAGCTGCCTGTTCACGCTCTCTCCGGCAAACATGGCGGATGCGAAAGCGCAGAACATTCCAGTACTGTCTTACCTGGCGAACCACTTCGCTTCACTGTCCGGTTCGAAGTCCACCTTCGCGACCGTTCTGGAGTACGGCGCTTCAATCATCGCACTGGTTGCTATCTTCAAATCTTTCTTCGGCCACTACCTGGGCACGCTGGAAGGTCTGAACGGTCTGGTGCTGAAGTTTGGTTACAAAGGCGATAAAACTAAGGTTTCCGTCGGCAAACTTAACACCATCAGCATGATCTTCATCATGGGCTCCACCTGGGTTGTGGCTTACGCCAACCCGAACATCCTGGACCTGATTGAAGCAATGGGCGCGCCGATTATTGCCTCTCTGCTCTGCCTGCTGCCGATGTATGCCATCCGTAAAGCGCCGTCACTGGCGAAATACCGTGGCCGTCTGGATAACGTGTTTGTTACCGTGATTGGTCTGCTGACTATCCTGAACATTGTCTACAAACTGTTTTAATCCTTAAGCTCAGGATGAGCGGAGTAGTGAAATGAATGAGTTTCCGGTAGTACTGGTTATTAACTGTGGTTCGTCTTCCATTAAATTCTCAGTGCTGGATGCAGCGAACTGTGAAGTTTTAATGGCGGGAATCGCGGACGGTATTAACTCTGAAAATGCGTTCATAGCAATTAATGGAGGTGAGCCAGCTAAGCTGGCTCACCACAGCTACGAAGACGCATTAAAAGCAATCGCCGTTGAACTGGAAAAACGTAATTTAATGGACAGCGTGGCCTTAATTGGCCACCGCATTGCCCACGGTGGAAATATCTTTACCGAATCAGCAATTATTACTGACGACGTTATCGATAATATTCGCCGGGTATCGCCTTTAGCACCGTTACATAATTATGCGAACCTCAGTGGGATTGAATCCGCACAGCACCTTTTCCCAGGCGTGCAGCAGGTTGCGGTATTTGATACCAGCTTCCACCAGACGATGGCCCCTGAGGCCTATCTTTACGGTCTACCGTGGAAATATTTTGAGGAGTTAGGCGTTCGTCGTTATGGCTTCCACGGCACGTCGCACCGCTATGTATCTCAGCGAGCGCATGAGCTTCTTGAGCTGCAGAGTGATGACTCAGGTCTGGTTGTGGCTCACCTGGGGAACGGCGCGTCAATCTGCGCGGTGCGTAACGGGCAGAGCGTTGATACCTCAATGGGCATGACGCCGTTGGAAGGGTTGATGATGGGCACACGCAGCGGTGACGTCGATTTCGGCGCCATGGCGTGGATTGCCAGCGAAACCAACCAGACGCTGAGCGACCTTGAGCGCGTTGTGAATAAAGAGTCCGGTTTACTGGGTATTTCCGGTTTGTCCTCTGACTTACGTACGTTAGAAAAAGCCTGGCACGAGGGACATGAGCGTGCGCAGCTGGCGATTAAAACGTTTGTGCATCGTATCGCGCGCCATATCGCCGGACATGCCGCTTCGCTGCATCGTCTTGATGGGATTATTTTCACCGGTGGAATAGGTGAGAACTCGGTATTAATTCGTCGTCTGGTTATCGAGCATCTCGCCGTTTTAGGGGTGAATATCGACAGCGAGATGAATAGCCTGCCAAATTCCCATGGCGAAAGAATTATCTCTAATAAAGATGCTCGTGTTATTTGTGCGGTTATTCCCACAAATGAAGAGAAAATGATTGCGCGTGATGCCATTGCGTTAGGCAAAATTAATATACCAGTAGAATTTGCATAATTAATTTTCAGCAGAGAGATTATTTTTCATGAAGGTAAATATCGATACCAGCGATATGCTGTATGCCGAAGCCTGGAATGGCTTTAAAGGTACGGACTGGAAAGAAGAAATTAATGTCCGTGATTTTATTCAGCACAACTATACGCCTTATGAAGGGGATGAATCTTTCCTCGCCGAAGCAACGCCAGCGACCACTGCATTGTGGGAAAAAGTCATGGCGGGCATCCGTATTGAAAACTCGACGCACGCGCCGGTTGATTTCGATACCAATATTGCCACCACGATAACCGCACATGATGCGGGTTATATTGCACAAGAACTGGAAAAAATCGTTGGTCTGCAAACGGATAAGCCGCTCAAGCGCGCTCTGCATCCGTTTGGCGGCATCAACATGATCAAGAGCTCTTTTGATGCTTATGGTCGTGAGATGGATGCTGATTTTGAATACCAGTTTACTGAACTGCGTAAAACCCATAACCAGGGCGTATTCGACGCCTACTCTCCGGATATGCTGCGCTGCCGTAAATCCGGCGTGCTGACCGGTCTGCCGGACGGCTATGGCCGTGGTCGTATCATCGGCGACTATCGTCGCGTCGCGTTGTACGGTGTCCGCTACCTGGTACGCGAGCGTGAACTGCAGTTTGCCGATCTCCAGTCGAACCTGGAGTGGGGCCAGAATCTTGAAGCCACGATTCGCCTGCGCGAAGAGCTGTCTGAGCACCGTCGCGCCCTGCTGCAGATGCAGGAAATGGCAGCGAAGTACGGCTGCGATATCTCCCGCCCGGCGCGTAATGCGCAGGAAGCGGTGCAGTGGGTTTACTTTGCTTACCTGGCTGCGGTGAAATCTCAGAACGGCGGCGCAATGTCGCTGGGCCGTACCGCATCGTTCCTCGACATCTACATTGAGCGCGATTTCAAAGCGGGAATTTTAAACGAGCAGCAGGCGCAGGAGCTGATCGACCACTTCATTATGAAGATCCGTATGGTGCGCTTCCTGCGTACGCCGGAATTCGACACCCTGTTCTCAGGCGACCCTATTTGGGCGACTGAAGTTATCGGCGGCATGGGGCTGGATGGCCGCACGCTGGTAACGAAAAACTCGTTCCGCTACCTGCATACGCTGCACACTATGGGACCGGCGCCTGAGCCGAACCTGACGGTGCTGTGGTCTGAAGCGCTGCCGATTGCCTTCAAAAAGTACGCCGCCCAGGTGTCTATCATCACCTCGTCTTTGCAGTATGAAAACGACGATTTGATGCGTGCCGACTTTGACAGCGATGACTATGCCATTGCCTGCTGCGTAAGCCCGATGGTTATCGGCAAACAAATGCAGTTCTTCGGTGCGCGTGCCAACCTCGCCAAAACGTTGCTGTACGCAATCAACGGCGGCGTGGATGAGAAGCTGAAAATTCAGGTTGGGCCGAAAACGGCACCGCTGATGGATGACGTGCTGGATTACGATACGGTGATGGAGAGCCTGGACCACTTTATGGACTGGCTGGCCGTGCAGTACATCAGCGCGCTGAACATCATCCACTATATGCACGACAAGTACAGCTATGAAGCTTCGCTGATGGCGCTGCACGATCGTGATGTCTATCGCACGATGGCTTGTGGTATGGCGGGTCTGTCCGTGGCGGCGGATTCTCTGTCTGCTATCAAATACGCCCGCGTGAAACCGATTCGTGATGAAAACGGTCTGGCTGTCGATTTCGAAATCGAAGGCGACTATCCGCAATACGGCAACAATGACGAGCGAGTAGACAGCATTGCCTGCGACCTGGTCGAACGTTTCATGAAGAAAATTAAGGTGTTGCCAACCTACCGTAACGCGGTGCCGACGCAGTCCATTCTGACCATAACCTCCAACGTGGTGTACGGACAGAAAACCGGTAACACGCCGGACGGACGTCGCGCAGGTACGCCGTTTGCGCCGGGGGCTAACCCGATGCACGGTCGCGATCGTAAGGGCGCGGTTGCGTCGTTAACCTCGGTGGCCAAACTGCCGTTTACCTATGCCAAAGACGGTATCTCGTACACCTTCTCCATTGTGCCGGCTGCACTGGGCAAAGAAGATGGGGTGCGTAAAACCAACCTGGTTGGTCTGCTGGACGGTTACTTCCACCATGAAGCGCATGTGGAAGGTGGGCAGCATCTGAACGTTAACGTTATGAACCGTGAAATGTTGATGGATGCCATTGAGCACCCGGAAAACTATCCGAACCTGACGATCCGCGTGTCTGGCTATGCGGTGCGCTTCAACGCGTTGACCCGTGAACAGCAGCAGGATGTTATTTCACGTACTTTCACCCAGGCGCTCTGACGCCGGAGGGATTATGAGAAAAGTTATTGCAACCGAATGTGCGCCAGGGGCGATTGGGCCTTACGTACAGGGCGTGGACCTGGGCAGCATGGTGTTGACGTCAGGTCAAATCCCGGTGTGTCCACAGACCGGTGAAGTGGCAGAAAACGTGGCCGATCAGGCACGTCAAAGCCTGGAAAACGTGAAAGCGATCGTCGAGTCCGCAGGTTTGAAAGTGAGCGATATCGTGAAGACTACCGTTTTCGTATCCGACCTGAACGACTTCGCCACCATTAACCAGGTGTACCAGCAGTTCTTTGATGAGCATCAGGCTACCTACCCCACGCGCAGTTGCGTACAGGTCGCCCGCTTACCAAAGGATGTGAAGCTGGAGATTGAAGCCATCGCCGTACGTGGCGACACGCTGTAATCCCTTGCGGGGCGATCTCAGGATCGCCCCAATCCTTAATGAGTGTGAAACCTGGTCTTCACTGAACGGCAATCCGAGGGTGTGGATATGATTAGCGCATTCGATATTTTCAAGATTGGCATTGGACCTTCCAGCTCCCATACCGTGGGGCCAATGAACGCAGGTAAAAGCTTTATCGATCTGTTGGTCAGCAGCGGCGAACTCCCCAGAGCCACGCATATTGTGGTCGATCTTTACGGATCGCTTTCCCTGACCGGGAAAGGTCATGCGACAGATGTCGCGATCATGATGGGGCTGGCCGGTAACAGTCCGCAAAACGTTAATATAGACTCAATCGCTGGTTTTACTCAGGAAGTGGCCCGTACCGGACGTTTGCCGGTTGCTGAGGGCGCGCATGTTGTCGATTTCTCTCCAGATGAAAATATTCTCTTTCATACCGAAACGCTGCCGCGCCATGAAAATGGCATGCGTATCACCGCGTGGAACGGCACCGAGAGGCTATTAAGCAAAACCTATTACTCCGTTGGCGGTGGTTTTATCATTGAAGAGGAGCAATTTGGGCAGGTGCATGATGTTGAAGCACACGTGCCCTACAATTTTCATTCCGCCAGCGAACTGCTGAAACTGTGCGAGCGCAATGGGCTGTCTGTTTCCGGCTTGATGATGCAAAACGAGCTGGCGATGCGCAGCAAAGAGGAAATCGATGCTGGCTTTGCCGCCATTTGGGACGTCATGCACGCCGGGATTGAGCGCGGCATGAACACCGAAGGCGTCCTGCCGGGGCCGCTTAACGTTCCGCGTCGCGCCGTGGCATTACGTCGGTTGCTGGTTTCCAGCGATAATCTGTCCAGCGATCCGATGAACGTTATTGACTGGATCAACATGTTCGCGCTGGCCGTGAGCGAAGAAAACGCCGCCGGGTGCCGGGTTGTGACGGCGCCGACCAACGGTGCATGTGGGATTATTCCCGCCGTATTGGCCTATTACGACAAGTTCCGCCGTCCGGTGAATGCGAACTCCATTGCCCGCTATTTGCTGGCCGCGGGGGCGATAGGCGCGCTGTATAAGATGAACGCCTCTATTTCTGGTGCTGAGGTGGGCTGCCAGGGTGAGATTGGCGTAGCCTGTTCAATGGCGGCTGCCGGTCTGACAGAACTGCTGGGCGGTAGCCCGTCGCAGGTCTGTATCGCAGCAGAAATCGCCATGGAGCATAACCTGGGGCTGACCTGCGATCCGGTAGCCGGACAGGTGCAAATACCGTGCATTGAACGTAATGCTATCAACGCAGTAAAAGCCGTCAACGCCGCGCGCATGGCGCTACGTCGAACGTCAGAACCACGTGTTTCGCTCGATAAAGTGATCGAGACCATGTATGAAACGGGCAAAGATATGAACGACAAATACCGTGAAACCTCACGCGGTGGGTTGGCAATTAAAGTGGTTTGTACCTGATGTGAAAAGCCGTGCCTGGTCAGCGCAGCGCTATCCGGCAATGAATTAATCAATATGGCATGATAAAAAGGTGCACGTTAGTGCGTAATGCTTGTCAGTTAACGAGGATGAGTGGCCGTAGCGATAATGGAAAGTGGCACATACGGAGGTAATGAATCTGTTGCCTCCGGCGTATTGCTACGTCCACCTTAGTGATATCACTTCTCTGAGACAATACGACCTGTGAACGTGTTAAGGGTACTATCGCCGTACCCTTAACAATCCCGGCTCCCGGCGGGAAAATTGCCGCTC
>NZ_JAOWCH010000024.1:0-231 GCF_030337065.1 Citrobacter sp. Cb004
GGGAGGATTCGAACCTCCGACCGCTCGGTTCGTAGCCGAGTACTCTATCCAGCTGAGCTACGGATGCATCAGGGAAACTTACTTACTGCAGATTTGATATCACTGCTAAAGTGATATCGATTTTCTGTAACAACGCTAATGCGCTATTGCAGAGAAGATGGTGCATCCGGGAGGATTCGAACCTCCGACCGCTCGGTTCGTAGCCGAGTACTCTATCCAGCTGAGCTACGG
>NZ_JAOWCH010000025.1:0-512 GCF_030337065.1 Citrobacter sp. Cb004
AGCGCGTAAAAGCAGTGGCATTGGTTCAGCCGTGAGTCCCGCTCCTGAGCAGTTTGATATTGAATTTTCCGTTGGTGAGATTGAGCGCGCCCTGTACGCAAAAATCGTTAAAAAATGCGGTAACCGGCATCACTGGGAAGACTGGGCGAACGATATTGCTAAAATTGCCCGCACACATATCGACCGCATTCACGGCATTCTCGAAAATCCGGGGAATAAAATAGAAATCAGTGCCTTCAGGGCATTTGCAGATGAACTGCGTGATGACCTGAATAACAGTGTTTCCGATGATGAAATCATTGAAATGCTGGCTCAGCACCTGATAACCAAGCCGGTTTTTGATGCCCTGTTTGCGGATTACAATTTTACCGACCATAACCCGATGAGTATGGCGATGCAGAACGTGCTTAACACGTTGCAGGAGCATCATCTCGAAAAAGAAGCCAGCACGCTGAACAGCTTCTATGAGTCGGTAAAAATGCGTGCGGACGGCATTACCACCGCAGAAGGTA
>NZ_JAOWCH010000026.1:0-284 GCF_030337065.1 Citrobacter sp. Cb004
CTTTGTAGTGCTCACACAGATTGTCTGATGAAAAGTAAATAGCAAGGCGTCTTGCGATTGAGACTTCAGTGTCCCCTTCGTCTAGAGGCCCAGGACACCGCCCTTTCACGGCGGTAACAGGGGTTCGAATCCCCTAGGGGACGCCACTTGCTGGTATGTGTGAGTGAAAGTCGCCGACCGAAGTATCTCAAAACAGACTTTCGAGTCTCGTTTGAGATATTTGCTCTTTAAAAATCTGGATCAAGCTGAAAATTGAAACGACACACTGTTTCATTTCTCCGTAA
>NZ_JAOWCH010000001.1:0-396 GCF_030337065.1 Citrobacter sp. Cb004
CCGGCCATAAACGCCAAAAACAGTCTCGACATAGGCGCTCATCACCTGCATACCGTTCGTTGCGCCCCGCACCGGGCTGTGGGACCCCATCGACAGATAGCAGATATAAATCACGGCCAGACCTGCAGCGGCGATAAAGGCTGCGGCGATGGAATGGGTGAAGATACCCCGCGGATGGTGGATCCCGCGCTGTTTAAGCGTGTGGGTGATAATGGCGCCGAAGCACAACGCACTGATCACATCCAGGGTCTGATAACCGTTGACGAACCCTGTATCGAACGCGCGAGTTTGATATGCGGTTGTGGCGGTCGTGAGCTCACCAATCGGATGTAACCAGGCACATATGCCGATAAAAATCAGGGCACTAATTTTAATGGGCGAAAGGAAGAAACCGAC
>NZ_JAOWCH010000027.1:0-219 GCF_030337065.1 Citrobacter sp. Cb004
ATAATGCGACTCCACACAGCGGGGGTGATTAGCTCAGCTGGGAGAGCACCTCCCTTACAAGGAGGGGGTCGGCGGTTCGAACCCGTCATCACCCACCAACTACTTTATGTAGTCTCCGCCGTGTAAAACAAGAAATTGAGAAGTGGGTGATTAGCTCAGCTGGGAGAGCACCTCCCTTACAAGGAGGGGGTCGGCGGTTCGATCCCGTCATCACCCACC
>NZ_JAOWCH010000028.1:0-779 GCF_030337065.1 Citrobacter sp. Cb004
TCAGTAACAACGCTTGCTTGAGATCCTCGTTGCGCTTGTCTTTTTCATTGAGTAGCAGCTCTTTTTCACGCAACAATGCCTTTACGAGTTCTACTTCAGCTTTTAAAGCATAGTTTTCATGTAGCAAATTCTGGTCAGTTAACTGCACAGATTCGCCTGCCAAGTGCTGCACAATGATGCTTGATTGTTCACTGCCAACCTGCTGACCAGTGAATGAACCGAAAACACGTAGAAGCTCTGATGTGTCTAGTTTTGAAGCGCCTGCGCTATCTGTACACTTGGTCAGTTTTCCCTGCTTAATGTATGCCTGTACTGTTGTGCGGCTTTTTCCAGTTAGTCTTGCTGCTTCACTTATTGATACTAGAGCCATAGATACCTCAGATTCGTCCGTACTTGGCTAAAATTTTCTCTAGCGTGGCTCGTTGTTTTTGAGTCAGCCATGTAAATGAGCCGTTGAGATCATACTTACTCTGCATGTCACTCAGGAATTTAGCTTCAAATCCAGTAAGTTGTATTTTCGCAGTTAAAGCATCATGCAATGTTGTTTTTAGCCCCTCATGCAGACGATTTTCAGGCGTTAAACGGATTGAATCATCTTCTTTTTTTGATATTGGATCTTTTGTTAGCTCAGTCACAAGGTCAATTTGTTTATCAAGTTCAACTTGAAAGATCAGCGTATCAGCAGGACGACCGCGCTTATCAATAGATAGTTTTATATTGCTATATGTATTTAAATCTTTTGATATTGGTTTTAAAACCCAATGGTTTAGTAATTTATA
>NZ_JAOWCH010000029.1:0-215 GCF_030337065.1 Citrobacter sp. Cb004
GGCTTGTAGCTCAGGTGGTTAGAGCGCACCCCTGATAAGGGTGAGGTCGGTGGTTCAAGTCCACTCAGGCCTACCAAATTTCTGCTGATGCTGCGTTGCGGCGATGCTCACATACTTCAGTATGCTTCGCGTCACCACGCCTTGCCTCAACAGAAATTAAGGTTAAACGAGATTTAACTACGATGGGGCTATAGCTCAGCTGGGAGAGCGCCTGC
>NZ_JAOWCH010000030.1:0-419 GCF_030337065.1 Citrobacter sp. Cb004
GTAATGATCGCCGCCAACAACACCCGGCCATAAACGCCAAAAACAGTCTCGACATAGGCGCTCATCACCTGCATACCGTTTGTTGCGCCCCGCACCGGGCTGTGGGACCCCATCGACAGATAGCAGATATAAATCACGGCCAGACCTGCCGCGGCGATAAAGGCTGCGGCGATGGAATGGGTAAAGATGCCCCGCGGATGGTGGATCCCGCGCTGTTTAAGCGTGTGGGTGATAATGGCGCCAAAGCACAGCGCACTGATCACATCCAGGGTCTGATAACCGTTGACGAACCCTGTATCGAACGCGCGAGTTTGATACGCGGTTGTGGCGGTCGTGAGGTCACCAATCGGATGTAACCAGGCACATATGCCGATAAAAATCAGGGCACTAATTTTAATGGGCGAAAGGAAGAAACCGAC
>NZ_JAOWCH010000031.1:0-317 GCF_030337065.1 Citrobacter sp. Cb004
TGGTGTTAGCCCGTTTAAAATACTGCTCAGGGTCACGGTGAATACCGTCATTAATGCGTTCAGAGAACATGATATGGGCGTGGGGCTGCTCGCCACCGGCTATCGCTGCTTTCGGATTATGGATAGCGAACTGATAGGCATGGCGGTCGCCAATTTCCTGTTGGACAAAATCGCGGACAAGCTCAAGACGTTGTTCGGGTTTTAACTCACGCGGCAGGGCAATCTCGATTTCACGGTAGGTACAGCCGTTGGCACGTTCAGACGTGTCAGCGGCTTTCCAGAACTCGGACGGTTTATGCGCTGCCCACGCCGGCATA
>NZ_JAOWCH010000032.1:0-356 GCF_030337065.1 Citrobacter sp. Cb004
AACGGTATGCAGGTGATGAGCGCCTATGTCGAGACTGTTTTTGGCGTTTATGGCCGGGTGTTGTTGGCGGCGATCATTACCCTCGCCTGTCTGGTCACGGCCATTGGTCTGACGACCGGAACGGCGCGCTATTTCAACCAGACGACCGGCGCGTCTTATGGGCTGCTGGTGACGCTCTCCCTGATGGTGTCAGCAGCACTTGCCGTGCTGGGACTGAATTCCCTCACCGCAATGGCGGTTCCCGTGCTATGCGCCATTTACCCGGCTGCGCTGGTCGTGGTCGCGCTGGGCATCGTTAGAAAATGGACAGACGTGCCGACGAATCTGTATCAGTTGCTTTTCTATAGCGCCCTGGC